>JAICWZ010000587.1 GCA_025966355.1 Thermomicrobiaceae bacterium | reverse complement strand
CTTCGGCTGCGTCCTCGTCCTCGCCGATGGCGACGAGATAATAGCCCATCCAGGACTGCTCGATCTTGTAGGTGATGAAGAGCCCGAGTGCGAGCAAGCCGAGCACGACATAGTAGTAGGACGCCCTGTTCTCGAATTGCAGCATCAGCGGCGAACTGCCGAGATTCGGGATCGTCGTGCCCTCGGCGCCCCAGGCGAAATCGCGGAACTTCAGGAAGATCAGCATCAGCGCTTGCGCCGTCGCAATCGTTGCGATGGTGAAGTAGGGGCCGCGCAGGCGGAAGCAGAGCCAGCCGATCGGCAGGCTTGCGATCGCCGCAACCACGCCGCCGGCCGCCATGCCGATCCAGGGCGAGATGCCGAAATCGATCTGCATGATGGTCGAAGTATAAGCGCCGAGCCCGAAATAGGCGGCGTGACCGAGCGAGAGCTGCTTGGCGTAGCCACCCATCAGATTCCAGGCGACGCCGATGAAGGCGAACAACAGGATGCGGATGAAGATGTCGATCGCAAACGAACTTTTCACCACCTGCGGCAGCGTCAGCAGCACCATGGCGAGCACGACGAGCGCGGCGATCTTGACGGAGGAGCTCTGCATCAGCGTACCCTCCCGCCGCCAAGGCCGTTGGGTTTGAACGCCAGGGTGAGCAGCAGCATCGCAAACACCACGATCAGGCCCGAGTCCGCGCCGACGAACTGGATGCCGAGCGACTCGGCGACACCCATCATCAGGCTCGCGATGAGCGCGCCGATCACATTGCCGAGCGTGCCGAGCACGACGGCGACAAAGGCCATCAGCACGAAGACCTGGCCGACGAACGGATAGGCCGAATAAAACGGCATCAATAGCGAACCGGCGGCGCCCGCCAGCGCCAACGCCGCGCCAAAGGCGACCGCGAATACCCAGTTCGGATTGATACCCATGAGCACAGCGACATCGGGCTTCTGCGATGCTGCCCGCATCGCCTTGCCGAGATCGGTGGTGTGCAGGAACACCCAGAGCGCGCCGGAAAGCGCCATCGCCACGACGAAGGCGATCAGCTTGGCCTCGGGGATATAGAGGTCGCCGATATGGAAGGCTGCATCGGAATAGGAGGTGTGCACCGTGCGATAATTGGCGGAAAATAGCAGCAGCGCCAGGTTCAGCAGCAGCAGCGACAGCGCGAACGTCAGGAATATCTGCGGCATATCGTTCGGTCCCAGCACCCGCCGGATCAAAAAGTGCTGGATCAGCGCGCCGAGTACGAACAGCACCGGCATCGAGATGAACAGCGAGAGCAGGGGATCGATGCCGAAACTGTTGAACAGGAAGAACGTGATGTACATCCCGATCATCACGAACTCGCCTTGGGCGAAGTTCACGATCTTGACGACGCCAAAGATCAGCGTCACGCCGATCGAAACGAGCGCGTAAATACCGCCGATGAGCAGGCCGTTGATCACGGCCTGAACGACTGTCTCCAGCATCGGAAGTCCGCCGCTTCAGGTCTTGAGCAGCGGGGCGCGCGCATCTTCCTTCGGGAAGACGCTGGCGAGGTCGCCATTCTGCCATTGCACGCCGACGGGCCGGCCATAGATGTTCTTGCCGTCCGGGCCGAACTTCACCTTGCCGCCGGGCGCCATCGCGGCATAGCCCGAGGAGACATCGAGCGTCGACAACGCTTGGCGCACCTTCTGCGGATCGG
>JAICWZ010000081.1 GCA_025966355.1 Thermomicrobiaceae bacterium | reverse complement strand
GTCGCCCTGACCGGCGTAACCGCCCGCATCATCCTCCGCGAGATCTATCACGACCCGGATTCGTCGTTCCCGGTTGCCTTCCAACGACAGGCGACCGTCGCCGCACCGCGGCCATACCTCCGTGATACGCGACGGATGGCGCGCGAACTCGAGCCCGACCTGCTCGATGACGACGACGATGATGACGATGACGACGAAGAAACCGAAAGCTTCGACGAAATCAGCGACGAGGACTCCGACGACGACTACACTGAGGAAGATGGCGAGCCAGGAGACGAGGAAGAGGCCTCTCCGCTGGTTGAGTCATAGTCCCAGACCGACCCGACATTCGACGAGATGCACGAACCCCGGCCTGTAACAGGCCGGGGTTCAATTTCTTCGCCGAGGTGGTCTGTTACGCCAGAACGAACCAGAGGATGATGATGATAATGAACATCAACACCGTGATGAGCGTCAGTCGTTTGAGGTCCGCGCGAATCATCTCGTACTCTTCGCCGACATGACCCCAGGCAGTGACATGTCCCGCCTGCACCGCGCGACGGTACGAACGTTCAGCCTGTTTCGCATCGGTACTTGCGGCGACTGGCTCCGATGGCGTCTCAACGACCGTGGCGGCCTTGCGCGCCCGGTACGCCTGAAGTTGGGATTCGTTGAGCTTTCGACGGCCTTCCCGTCCCGTGCGTGTAGATCTCTTCGCCATGCTGCCGGTATCGTCCTTTCACGTCACGTGATGCTCAACGCGTCCTGCCGGCAAAGTATAGCAGGCGGCTCACCTCGGCTCGTCTGAGCCGGTCACTTCCACCGTCATCCCGCGCTCAAGCTCCCAGGCTTTGGCGGCGCTTCCGGTCCTTACAGCGATTTCCAGCCCACCATAGCTTCCAAACAGCGCGAGCGTGCGACCTTCCGACACGTCGGCATACGTGTGCACGATGCCGCGAATGACCGCGCGCCCGCAGCGAACGACCACCCGGTCAGTCGGAGCGGGTAAATCATCGGGGCGAATAAACGTGCGACAACTACCGAAGTGATCGATCGAGACGATCGGGCCGCGCGCGACACCGTTCCCCGACGCGACGACCGGAACCGACAGCCGTATCAGCGATCCGGGTTCGATCGTGCTCCCCAGATCCTCAAGGGCGATCCCGCGTGCGAGCTGCGCTCCGGCTGGTGCGAAGACGTCGCGCCCGTGGAACGTTGACGAGACGTGCTCAAGCCGGGCAGCCGGCCGCTCGAGCAACACCGCGCGATCCGGTTCCTCGGCGCCCAGGACGAACGATGCCAGGCCGTTGTCAGGCAGCACGAAATAATGCCCTTCGAACCGGAACGCGATCGCTCGTCGTGACGTCCCGACGTCTGGGTCGACGACCGCCACGTGCACGGTCCCGGACGGAAACGAACGCCAGGCAGTTGCCAGCTGAAAGGCGCCCTCGGTCACGTCCTGCGGTGCGACCTCGTGCGTCAAATCGACAAGCCGCGCTTCCGGACAGATCGTGAGGACAACCCCTTTCATCTGTCCGACGTAGCTGTCGCGGAGTCCGAAGTCCGACAGCATCGACACGATCCCACTGCGATCAGCGGCAGCGCTCACGGCTTACTCCTTCTTTTCGACGACACTTTCCGCACGCAGCCGGCGCGCTGCACGACAATTGGGACTCCGGCCGACATGCCCGCTATGACTCGATAGAACGTCGCTATCATGACACAGGGGTGAGACATCGGCCAATCATCCAGCCGGTCAGGATTACGTATCGTTCGGATCGTGTTCCAGTATTCGTTCGACGAACGCGAAATCATCGGGCGTATTTGCATTGAAAAATGAACGAAGCTCCGGATCGAAACGCCGTACCGTCGCCTCGGTGATCTCACGAGCCTGAACGTCACCGATCAGGTCCGCGATCTTGAACGCACTGCGGTCGATACGGCGCTCGATGGCGGGCAACGCTGTTCGCGCATAGATCGCATGGAGTGTCTCAAACGTCCGCTCGTGCCCCTGCTCGCTTCGTTCGCCGTCGAGCACCGGTAACAGCACGTCGTAATCGAACGGAAGGCTGCACATGTAGTGGAGCAGCGTCCGATTCAGTAACGGCATGTCGCAGCCGACGACGAGACACCGGTCGGTTCGGGCCGCGCTCAGCGCGGTATAGATCCCACCGAGCGAACCGCTGCCTGGACGAAGATCAGGTACGACCCGAAAGCCAAGCGCTTCGTACGCCGCTCGACCCGAGGCAACGACGAACAGTTCAGCTGCGAGCGGCTTGACGCGCTCCGCCACGATCTCCAGGAGCGTGCTCGACCCGACGCGGAGCAGCGCTTTATCCCGGCCCATCCTGCGGCTCTGTCCACCGGCTAGAATCGCGACGCTAATCGGTTCCGTCCGTTCCAATCCTTCGTTGATTACCAGAAACATCGTACGTTCGCATGTGAGGACAACCTTAACTCAACCGCTGCGGCTTTGACTTCCTCCTGAAGCGCGATATAATCGACAGCAGAGAGTTGAATCACCGAAGGGGACGACGAGTATGATCAATGGTCGTCCAATCAAATACCAGCCAGCGCACGAGCACCGCGGGACGGACGTTCCGGTGCTCGTTTGATTTTAGGTGTCGCGGCGGGCGCCACCAGTTTCAACGATACGCGGCCCGGCGGTCTTGACCACAGGTTCGCGGAAAGGAGCATAGCTGGTGAACTCTAGCATGATCGGCAAGATCGAAAAGGCGCGACGCTACGCGGAAGAACCCGATCGAGCACAAATCCGACAACTCAACGTGAAATTCGAGGGAGAGCACGACACCTATCACGTGTCGTTCGATGACGGCGAATGGTCGTGCGACTGCCATTCGTTCAGCGCCCTTCAACTCGGCACCTGCAGCCATATCATGGCGATGGAACGACTTCTCTCCGGGCTAACGCTCGCCGAAACCGCGAACGCCGCCGGCTAAGCGAAGCAATCAGAGCGTCAAATCGAACCGGGGCCGAAACCGCAGCCCGCCGGCCCCGGTTTAGAATGTGCTCAGTTCGGTGAGATCCAGCCAGTTTGCATTTGCTCTTCGAGCGCGACGATCACCACCATCGGCGCATCGATACCAACCAGTTCACCGGCCGCCCACCGACCGTCGATCAATTCACGCTTCTGCTGCAAGACGATCGGGGCCGGATCACGGCCTCTCGCCTGAGGCGCCGCCAGGATAATCGCCGCGTTCACCATCAGCGACGTGAGCATGTTTGCCAGAAGCCGCCGAGCACGCTGACGTGGGGTGAGACGAACCGGGGATGAACTGGGAGGCGCGCTAAACACGATCAGATCCGTTCGAACCGCTCGACACCAACGACGAACACGGTCGCGCCGCCAACAACCACATCGACCATCTCGGCCGGATACCATTCGTGCACATCCCCGATGATCTCCGGCTGCACCCTCTCGGTGCGCTGGCGGCAGTTTCGATCGATGATCCGAACAACCTTCCGCACCTGATAGTCCTCAACACCGATCATGAGCGTCGTATTACCGACGCGCAAAAAGCCGCCGGTGCTGGCGATCCGAGTGGCGCGAAAGCCGGCCGACGTAATCTCCTTCAGGAGTTCGTTCGCATCGTAATCCTGGACGACCGCGAATACCAGTTTCATCGCCGGTAGACCCCTTCAGCCACGACGCTCGACCACCATCGATGCGCGCGTATTCATGCGATGGACTATAGCACAGGCCCTCTCGACACACTAAGATGGCAGGACAGATGCGTGAACAACATCCTCAAATGGCGTGCAACGCGAGAAGGAGCGACGCTCGATGGAGCCAACGATTATCTGGTACACGCAGTCATCATTGCGAATCGACGCCGGTGGGCTGCGCATCTACATTGACCCCTATGGCGTGCCGGACGGGGAACCAGCGGCCGACGTCATCCTGATCAGCCACGAGCACGGAGATCACCTCTCACCGGACGACATCAACCGGGTTCGCACCGCTGACACCGTCGTCTTCGCCAGCAGGCTCTCTGCAGAAAAAGTCGGCGGCAACGTGCAAACGTTGCTCCCCGACCAACGCGCGAGCGCCGGGCCGCTCCAGATTCGGGCAGTGCCGGCCTATACGCTAACGAAGTTTCGCGCCAGCGGTGAGCCGAATCATCCGCGAGAGAACGATCATCTCGGTCTGATTTTGACCATCGATGGACTCACGTTTTACGCGGCGGGTGACACGGATGTCATCCCCGAAATGGCGACCTATGGACCGGTCGACTACGCGTTCCTCCCGGTCAGCGGTCGCGCGGTCATGACCGCCGAAGAAGCCGCCGAAGCAGTCGCGATCATCCAGCCGAGCGTCGCAGTGCCGGTACACTACGGCGCGATGATGGGTTCCATCGACGATGCCAATCGCTTTGCTGAGCTTGTGCCGGACGATGTGCGCGTCTGGATCATGACATCGAGCAGTTAGCGCACCAGCGCCGCGAATTCTGAGAGCGACAACAATCCGGATACCTCGACGCGCGGCTCCTGCCAGCGCTTGTCCGGCGTCCAATCCTGTCCGCCCCAGGCGGCGATGCCGGCGCTGTAACCGGCGGACGCCGTCGCGTTTTCGACACGGCCGTTGTAATCGCCGTAGGGATAGGCGACGAAGCGCACCGGTTTGCCGAGAATGGCTTCTAACGTTGTCTTGCTTTGACTCAATTGGTACGCGAGATCGCCGTCCGAGAGCTTGGTAAGGAACGGATGGCTGACGGTATGCGATTCGATTTCGTGTCCGCGCGCATCGAGCGATCGAAGTTGGTCCGGCGATAGCGCGGAATTGCCGGTGATGATGAAGAACGTCCCTTTCATCCCACGCGCATCCAGCGCCGCCGCCGCATCCCACTGTCCAGCCGTGGCGTCATCGAATGTGATCATGACCGGATTCGGCGGCAGCGTGCCCCCATTGAACATATAGTCGTACACCTGTGACAGCGTCACCGAGGAATAGCCCTGCGACTTCAGCCAGTCCATCTCCTGCTCGAACTTCCAGAGCGGCGTCACGTAGCGCGCCGCGTTCGGGCCGATCTGGTGGTACATCAACACGGGGATGTGCAGCGACTGGAGGACGATGAAGAGCGACGGATCGTAATTCGGTACGCCATCCGGTTTCGTGACCGGCGCCACGGAAACGTTGTCACGCGCCGCGGCAGCCGTACCGAGCAAGCCAAGCTGCACTTCATACGGCGTGCCTCGATGCTCCGGCCACCATTCAAAGCGCGCCCGCTCGAAATACTGGACCGTGCGACCGCCCTCTTGAAACTCCTCGCTGATCGGGTATCCGAAAATTGCCAGGCCACCATGCTGTTGCCAGTACGTCTTGAAACCGTACGCGAGATAGTGCCCGGTCGCCGCGAAATAGAGCCGGTCGGCCGTATCGCTCCAATTCGGCGCTGCTGACTGTCGGGCGAAGGGGGCATCGGTACGACCGGCAGCCGTTTCGTTGCCGAGCAACTCGAGCTCAACGACGTAGGGCGTCCCGGCAAACTCCGGGTGGTATTCGAAGCGCGCCCGCTCAAAATACTGTACCTGCAGCCCGCCCTGTTCGATCATTTCGGTTAGCGGATAGCCGAAGATCGCCAGCCCGCCATTCGCCCGCCAGTAGGTCAGGAAATCACCGGAAACGACGTGACCGGTGACAGGAAAATAGACCGACGATGGGGCAGCGGCAGCGCTGCTTGGTGCTACGACGGCGGAGGCGAACGTCGTGAAACTGAGCAGCATCGTCACGAGCGAGCGCGAAAGTCGCGAACGGCCAAGCACCAGTATCTCCTACCTCATCCACACAATCGTGCCATCGACACGTGTGACGTTAAAGCACCGCCGGAACGATCGTATACGCACATGGCTCTGTACGGACACAATAATGACTGGACCGATTCTCGTCGTCAAGAGCGAAACGATACAGCTCTGTCACACAGCTGATTCAGGGCCAATGATCAGACTTGGTGTTCCTCGTTGCGCGGAGAGCAACGCGGTTATACTCCGTCTGTCGAAGAGAGTCTTTTCGCGTTCCCGGTGTGCGGAGCGCGCTATGCGGATGACCGGGGATCTGAACGATAGCGCCGGTCGTCAGGGGAGGAATCGATGGGAGAGCGGATGAAGGGTGGCCAGGCGGCCATTCGCGCGCTCGAAAAACAGGGGGTCGAGGTCGTCTTCGGTATCCCCGGCGTCCATACGCTTGAGATCTACGACGCGCTCGTCGACTCGTCGATCACGCATGTGCTGGCACGTCACGAGCAGGGCGCCGGTTTCATGGCCGATGGCTACGCACGGGCCTCGGGCAAGCCGGGGGTCGCGGTCATTATTACCGGCCCGGGCATTACCAACGTGATGACCGCGGTTGGCGAGGCGTATACCGACTCGTCGCCGTTGATGGTGCTTTCGTCCAATGTCGAGCAGGCGTGGGCCGGGAAAATGCTCGGACATCTGCATGACCTGAGCGACCAGCTTGGCGTCATGGGCGCCGTCACGAAATGGAATGCGCAGGCAACGTCGGTCGCCCAGGTTCCGGAGCTCGTTGGTGAGGCGTTCAGCCAGATGAAGAGCGGCCGCGCCCGCCCGACGCACGTTGAAGTGCCGCTCGATGTCCTCTCGGAGTTTGGGGAAGCGTCGTTCCCAGCCGCCGCCGGTGAGCATCGCACCGCACCTGATGCGAATGACATTGCCCGTGCCGTCGACCTGCTCAAAGGCGCCGAGCGCGTCGTCATCTGGTGTGGTGGCGGCGCGGTAAGTAGCGCTGCCGGGGAGGCGATCGGCGCATTGGCCGAGCAACTCGGCGCACCGATCCTCACATCGACCATGGGCAAAGGGAGCGTCCCCGACGACCATCCGATGCTCGTCGGACGGCTCTGGGAGCCAGGCAATCCGGTCAACGACCTGCTCAAATCCGCCGACGCGGCGCTCGTCTTTGGTTCGAAGCTCGGTGCGATGGAGACCGAATACCAGCGCATGCCGTTGCCGGAAACGCTCATCCGCGTCGACGTCGATCCAACGGAAATCAACCGCAACTACACACCGGCGCACGCCATCGTTGCCGACGCCCGCCTCGCCGCCGAAGCGCTGCTCAGCGCGTTGAAAGACGCCGGAGTTCGTCACGCTGGCACGTTGGCCGAAGATGTGATCAAGCTCAAGTCGGCCGCGCTCGACGCGGGTTGGGGTGCGGCACAGAAACCGTACGTCGATGCCCTGCGCCATGCGATTCCGCGCGACGGCGTGCTCGTCAGTGACATGACGATGATGGGCTACGTCTGCTGCGCTCGCTATCCGGTCTACGAGCCGCGCACGTTCCTCTTCCCGCAGGGCTACGGCACACTCGGTTTTTCGCTGCCGGCCGCCATCGGAGCCAAGATCGCCCGACCGGACGCCACGGTTGTTCCGATCGTCGGCGACGGCGGTTTTCAGTACACGATGCAGGAAGTGGCAACCGCCGTGCAGTTCAAAGTCGGACTGCCGATCGTCATCTTCAACGATTCGACCTACACCGCCGTAAAGTCCGCCCAGGCGGACCAGTATGACCGGCGCTTCATCGCCGTCGATCTGGTCAATCCGGACTATCTAAAGCTGGCCGATGCCTACGGCATCCCGGGTGTGCGCGCCACGTCGCCGGACGCGCTGACGGAAGC
>JAICWZ010000456.1 GCA_025966355.1 Thermomicrobiaceae bacterium | reverse complement strand
CTCTCGGCTTGGCGTATGCAGATTGCGATCGTCGTCGCGATCGTCGTCGGTGGACCTGCGGTCGTCGCGACGATCAGCGGGGCGCTTGGTCCGTTGACCGGCGGCGGTGACGCCAGCGACACGTTTCTCGTCGTGCTTGGTGCGCTACTTGGCTTGATTCTGGCCGCGGCAACGATCGCGGCCGGTGTGATCGCGGTACTCGCGGTGCACCGACGTGTTGGCGTCAGGACTGAATCCATGCAAGACGCGGAAGAGGGGCAGGCGTGACGCCGACGCGCGAGATCCTCTGGAATGTCGACTCGCTTGGCCGCATCGCGATTTACGCGCTGATGGTCATTCCATTCGCCTTCCTGACCTTTGGGTTGGCGCGCCGCGTCAAAATGTGGCGTATCGGCCGTCCGGAAGACCGCTTCGACAACTGGACGACCCGCTTCAAGAGCGCCGTCCATCAGAGCGTTCTCCATGGGCGGATCAATCGGCCGCGCAACCGTTACGGCGGGTTGATGCACCTGCTTATTTTCTGGGGCTTCGTGACGCTCTTCGTCGGCACGATCATCGTGATGGTCGAAGACGACATTTCAGTGCCGTTCCTGCATTACAGCTTCTATCGTGGCGACTTCTATCTCGGTTATAAGCTGGCGATGAATCTTGCCGGACTGCTGCTGATCGCGGGCGTGCTGATGGCGCTCTACCGGCGCTTGGTGGCGCCGGTTGCTACGCAGGACACGAGTGCCGACGACATTGTCCTGCTCGCGTTCCTGCTCGTGTTAGCGGTGCAAGGCTTTACGCTCCAGGCGCTGCGACTCGCGGTGCAGCACGATCCGTGGGGGCCGTGGTCGTTCGTTTCCTATCCGATCGCGCTTTCGCTGCGCGGCCTTTCGACGAGCTGGTTGGAGGCGCTGCACGAGGCGAACTGGTGGATTCACTTCCTGACGACCTACGTCTTCCTTAGCTATCTCGTCTACAGCAAAATGGTCCATCCGTTCACGAGTCTCGCCAATGTCTTCTTCCGGCGGCTGAAACCGCTGGGCGAGCTCGAGCCGATTCTGAATATCGAAGAAGCCGAGACGTTCGGCGTCGCCAAGCTCGAAGATTTCACCTGGGCGCAGCTGATGAACGTCGATGCCTGCATGCACTGCGGGCGCTGCCTCGAATACTGCCCAACGTTCAACACCGGCAAGGCGCTGAGGCCGAGGGATCTCGTCCTGGAAATCGCGGGCTACATGGCCGATCGCGGCGGTATCTTTTCCGGCGAACTTGGAGAGGGCGCGAATTCGGCTCGATTCCGCTGGGGTGCGGGTGCCGATCGCGAGCTGATCGGCGGGGTCGTTTCGACCGCAGAACTGTGGGATTGCACGACCTGCGGCGCTTGCATGGAACAGTGCCCAGTCTTCATCGAGCATGTGCCGATGATCGTCGGGATGCGACGAAACCTGGTGCTGGAACAGAGCGAGTTCCCGAGCGAACTGAACAACGTCTTCAACAATCTGGAGCGCGTGGCGAGTCCGTATCAGTTTCCGCCAAATCAGCGTGCCCAGTGGACGCGGCGACTTGAGACGCCGGTGCGCGAGATGGCCGAACTGGACGAGGGCGATGAGGTTGAAGTGCTCTTCTTCGTCGGCTGTCTCGGTTCGTTCGACTCGCGTAACCAGCGAACAACCGTGGCGCTGGCGCGCATCCTCCAGCAAGCAGGCATCAATTTCGCCATTCTCGGTAAGGAAGAAACGTGTAATGGCGATCCGGCTCGTCGCGTCGGCAACGAATATTTGGCGCAAATGCTGGCGCAGCAGACGGTTGAGACGCTCAATTCGTATACGTTCAAGAAGATCGTCACCGCCTGTCCGCACTGCTTTAACGCCATCGCCAACGAGTTCCCGCAGATCGGCGGCAACTATGAAGTCGTCCATCACAGCCAGTTGATCAGCCAGCTCATCGCCGAGGGACGGATTCAGCTCGACCCGGAATCGGCGGTGGCGCGGGGCAAGGTGACGTATCACGATCCCTGCTATCTGGGTCGCTACAACCACGTGTTCGATGAACCGCGCAGCGTCGTCAACGCGTTGCCCGGTGTCGAACTGACCGAGATGCGGCGCAACCGGCGCAAGTCGTTCTGTTGCGGTGGCGGCGGTGGCCGGATGTTTATGGAGGAGACGACAGGCACGCGCATCAATCAGGCGCGCGTGCGCGAGGCGATGGAGACGGGTGCCGAGATGCTGGCGGCCGCCTGCCCCTTCTGCATGACGATGTTCGAGGATGGTATTCGCGGTGTCGGCGCCGATGAGACGTTTAAGGTGCGGGATATCGCTGAGTTGGTCGCTGAATCGATGATTCGCCCGCAAGTGCTCGCGGACGATGCAGCGGACGATCCGGCAGAATAATGCTCCGGAATGACAGGTGAAATATTGGCGACAGAGTTGCAGTTTCAGCGCGTTGAAGTTCCCAACAACGGCTTTATGAGCGATCAGCCAACGAATGG
>JAICWZ010000361.1 GCA_025966355.1 Thermomicrobiaceae bacterium | reverse complement strand
GGGGTGCCGTGGGCCTTGGCGTGCTGTTCGCCGCCGTCGTGTCCGGTTTTGGCGCGATGATGAGCTATCCCGATACGACGCAAAGCGGGAATGACATGGCGGAGAGTTGGCGTGCGTATATTGAAGGAATCAAGCAGGCGAAGTCGAACCGGACACCTAACGCGAAGCTCGACCTCGATGACGCGATGCCATACGCCACAGCGGCCGGAGTCGCGTCGGCGCTCTCTAAGCGGCTCGAACAGGCAAGCAACGATGGATATACCCCACTCTGGCTCGGCCCGTCGAACCGGCAATTCGGCGGCGGCTACAGCGCCTTCGCCGCCTGGATGGCCTTCAATTCGACGGTGACGCCGAGCAGTAGTGGTTCAGGAAGTGTTGGCGGCGCGTCAGCCGGCGGTGGTGGCGCGGGCGGCAGCTTCTGATCCCATCAGTTGATTGGGACCTCAGTACCCTTGTGAGCGGGAGGACCAGACCCTACGCTGAGACGCATGTTTGGCGTCATTCAGCACAGGAGTCCAATCGATGGTGCTTCCGCTTCCGCAGACCAAAGAGTTTGTTGATCGCCTGATCGCGCTGGCGGATGAATGCCGGAGCGACCTGGGCGAAGCGTCACAGTCCCTTCAGGAGATCGGCCTGCTCGTTGGTCAATCGACGTCCGAGGTTGACCGTCTCACCCAGCGTGAGATGTCGCTGGCGAATCGCGTCCGCGAGATGGAGGCGAACCTCGAATCGTTCGCGCGCAAAGACATCCGCGACATGTACCACGCGGCGCACGAGGTCGAACTGCGCCTCATGATGATGCGCAGTCAGGTCGAGCAGCTCGAAGAGCGCGAAAAGAGCATCCGCTCGTACCAGGAAAAGCTGCGCATTCTGCTCGAGCTGTCTGAGTCCCAGATCAAGGCGGAGGAGCAGAAGGCATCGCAGCCGGACAACCGAACCCGGCTGCTCCGTCGCTCGCAGACGAGCGGCGTAACGATCCCCTACGAAGAGGTCGTCCAGGCCGAAGAAGACGAGCGATTGCGCGTCGCGCGACAGGTTCTCGACGGACCGGCCCAGACGCTCGCGAACGTCCTGCTCCGCACCGAAATCTGCCAGCAAACGATGCAGCGCGACCCGGCCCAGGCACAGGACGAACTGTCCGATCTCCGCGGCGTCGCGTCGAACGCGCTGCGCGATACGCGACGGTTGCTCTATGAATTGCGACCGGTCGTGTTGAAAGAGATTGGCGTCGTCCCGACGTTGCGCCGCTATGTCGCCGAAATCGTCCGCTTGCGCGGCATCGAAGCGAATATCGTCGGCCCAGAGACCGATGAAAAGCTCCCCGAGGTCCTGCGCGTGGCGCTCTATCGCCTCGTACAGCAGATGATTTCCGCCGTCGCCTCGGAAGAATTGGTTACCAGTGTTGATATCGACGTGCGCTATGAAGATGCGCAGGTTATCGGTCGTGTCGAGGCGCGCGGCGAAGGACTCGAGCGGAGCCAGCGCATCCAACGGTTCCTCACCGATGAATCAGTGCGTCGTCGCATCGAGCGCCTGTCCGCGGATCTACAGTCGGAGAGCGCGGGTAGCCAGATGTACCGGCTGACGGTAGTCATCCCGCTCGGCTAGCGCGGATTCCTCGGTACTGCAGCACCGAAAGATACGGACCTCTTACTCATTGGACCCTCCAGGGTAGCCACCTATCATACAACCGTAATCGAGATGGTTGTTCGTCAACGCACTCGGGAGTCGAACACAACAAGACTCTCGGCGAGACAGGAGAGGGGAAGCTCAAGGGGGGTTCGTAAGTCCGCGGTTATCACGGTATCGGTTCATCTATCCGGCACTTATCGTTTTACGTTATTGGGAGGTTCTCGAATGGTTCAGTATCTTAGCGCGCTGTACGGCCTTTACGCTCCGGAAGAGAAGTTCGAAGGCCAGGGCATGGTCGAGTACGCGTTGATCCTCGTGCTCGTCTCGATTGTCGCGATCGTGGCGCTCGGCCTCCTCGGCGGCAAGGTCACCGGCGTCTTCAACAAGATCACGGCTGGCCTCGGATCCTAATCGACGCGTCGAAACCAGCCGCACGAACGTGCGGCTGGTTTCAAATTCCCCATCGGCGAAAGGAGCCAAGCGTTGAGCGAAGGCCGTCGATGGCGGAAAGGTTTGGATGGCCAGGGTCTCATCGAATATAGCCTGGTACTCCTTTTGGTCGCTGTGGCAGTCATCGCGTCGGTTGCCCTAATCGGCCCGCCACTTATCGGATTCGTCCAACAGGCTATCGGAGCCTTTCCCGCCTAGTTCACAAGCACTCCCCCCAAAGAGTGGTCCCCGAGCGCCGTCGTGATATCACGACGGCGCTCTCGCTTTCATCAAGGGGTGGAACGCAAATTTCGGAGTCGTTTCAGCGGGAGCTAAACGCCGAAGGCGTCTTTGATCTTGTCGAAGAAGCCGCGGTGTGAGGTTTCGCGAATGTCGGGCGACTTGAGCGATTGGCCGAGGCGTTCCAGCAACTCGCGCTGCTCGCCGTTGAGGTCGGTCGGCGTCATCACCCGTGCCGTCACGATCTGATCCCCGCGTGAGCCGCCGCGCAGATCGGGGACGCCGCGATCGCGCAGCCGGAACTGCTGGCCGGACTGCGTCCCTTGCGGGATCTTGAACATGATCGGACCATCGACGGTCGGGATTTCGATCTCGCTGCCGAGCGCGGCCTGGACGACGTTCAGCGGTAGTTCGAGGTGGATCTGCTTGCCATGACGCACGAAGAAATCGTGTGGCTTGACCCGAATCCGAACGTAGAGATTACCGGCCGGGCCACCCGGCGCCTGCTCACCCTGACCACTCAGTCGCAGCGTCGATTCACCATCCACACCGGCCGGCGTCGAGACGGCGATCTTGCGCCGCTTCGAAACGCGGCCACGGCCGCGACAGGTTGGGCAGGGATCGGAGATAATGCGACCCTCGCCACCGCAGTTGTTGCAGGCCTGTGCCGTCATGAATTGACCGAGAATCGTGTTCTGGACGCGACGCACTTCGCCGGTGCCGTTACAGACCGTGCAAATCGGCGCCTCCGCGCCGTCGCGCATGCGCGTGCCATGGC
>JAICWZ010000246.1 GCA_025966355.1 Thermomicrobiaceae bacterium | reverse complement strand
TGAATCCGCTCGATCGAAGCCTTGACGTCGTCGGCCGTGAATGGCGTACCGTCGTGGAACGTCGTATCGATCAGTGTGAACGTGTAGGTCAGGCCATCCGTCGAGATATCCCACTTGGTGGCGAGATCAGGCGACACTTCGCCCTTGGTCCAGTAGCGCGCTAGGCCGTTGTAGATCGCGATCTTGACGGCGCGCGCGGCTGTGCCGGTGCTGATATGCGGATCCTGATTTGGTGGATCGGACGAGAGTGCCCATTTCAGCTCGCCGCCCTTCTCGACATTAGCCGGCTCCGATGTGCTTGCTCCGCTCCCGCTCGGCGTTCCGCTTGCCGAACCGGAGCCGCTGGAGGCGCTCGCCTCGGCGGTCGATGCGCTTCCACCACCGCTCGCCGCAGTTGATGCCGAGGTCGAGTTGTCGCTACTACTCCCGCAGGCCGCCAGCAACGAACCGACCGAGGCGGCAGCAACAGCGCCGGCACCCAGACGCAAAACACTCCGGCGGCTCAGCGCGAATCGGCGCGGATCGTTCGATTGAGGCGATGGGGACAAAGGTTCTTCTGGCATTGTTCTCCTCCTGTGTCCTACAGGCCCCGCACGCCACTGCTCCGTGGCGTGTGAATCAACACTGATTCCGACATTAGACGCCGACCGGCTGCGGCTGGTAGGCGCTCGGACGGCGATTCATGAGTGACGGCAACTGCGTTCGAATCCCCTGTAGCGCGTCGAAATCGAGATCGGCCACAACGAGACCCTCGCGGTTCGGTGCTTCCCCGAGCACCACCCCCCACGGATCGACGATCATCGAGTGGCCGTAGCACTGGCCCTCCGGCTCGTGTGGACCGATCTGCGCCGGTGCCAGCACGTAGCACTGGTTTTCGATGGCGCGGGCGCGCAGCAGTACGTGCCAGTGATCTTTGCCGGTAAACATCGTGAAGGCGGCCGGCAGGAAGAGCACCTCGGCCCCCGCCACCGCCAGCAGCCGGAAAAGCTCCGGGAAGCGCAGGTCGTAGCAGATCGCGAGACCGACCGTGTGGCCATCGATTTCTGCCGTCACGACCTCGTTCCCCGGCAGGATCGTGCCCGATTCGTTGGCGCTGACATGGCCGGTCAGATCGATATCGAACAGGTGGATCTTGCGGTACTTCGCGATCATCTCCCCGTTCGGATCGAAAAGCACCGTCGTGTTGTAGCACTTACCCTCGACATCCGACTGCTCATGCACCGACCCGGCATGGACATAGATGCCGTGCTCGCGCGCTTTCGCCGCCAAGCGTTCGGTCAACGGACCGGGAATCGGCTCGGGGATCCCGGCGGTCATCGCGTTGGGTCCGAGATAATCAAAGACCTCCGGAAACGCGACGAGTCGCGCGCCCTGTGCGGCGGCCTCGTCGATCAATGCTTCGGCGCGGCGCAGATTAGCCGCCTTATCGTCTCGGCTGTTCATCTGTGCTACCGCGACGCGCAAACCCTGTGCCATTTCAACCCCCTTCTCCCGGAGCGCGGCCTCAACCGAGTGAGATCTCCGCATCCGTCCCAATCGACTGCTGTATTCGCTGGCGAAAGACGTCGATGTGCTGGTGCATCGCCTCCTCGACAGCCGGTCCATCGTGGAGTTCCAGCAGGTCCACGATCCGGTGATGATTCTTGAAGATCTGCGGGAGATCGCGATCGAAGGCCCGCATCGAGATGTACCAGTAGCGCAACATGGCGGTATTGATTTCGTTGACCGCCTCGGCCAGGAAACGGTTGCGGCTGGTGCGCGCCAGCTGGCGATGAAACTCAAGATCGATATAGAGACCAGCTTCCAGGTCATCACTCACCGTGACCGTGCCCTCGTCGATGACTCGCCGCAGCTGCGCGATCTCTTCGGCCGTGATCCAGCGAGCTGCGAGCCGGGCGTTGGCCGGTTCGATCACCTCGCGCGCCAGGATCATCTCGTTCAGCCGCAGCACCGACAGCTCGGTGACGTAGCAGCCACGGCGCGGGATCTCGAGCGCCAGTCGCTCGCGCACCAGCCGCTGGATCGCCTCGCGTAACGGGGTGCGCCCCATCTGAAAACGCTCCATCAGCTGCGGCACCGTGAGCGGTTCGCCCGGCTGAATCTGCAGCGTGACGATATTCCGTTTCAACTCCTCATACGCGGTATCGGCTTTTCGGGCCAGTGGAGTCGTCGTGCGTGTTGTGGTTGTGGCCATGCACTCCCAGCCATTCGGCTCTTGGCCCGCCAGACGCCGCGGACGATCGATTGATGGAGAGAGAAACCCGATGGCGCCACATCCCGCGAGCGTGGCGCCGCCGGAGATCGTTCGTCAGTCGGCGACCGCGTCGGCCAGTTGACGCGCGGGTAACTTGAAGAACTCACGCGCATTCTCGAGCATGACGCGCTTCCGCATCGCCTCGGGCATCGCCGGCAACGACAGCTCCGGCGAATCGAAATCCCAGTGTGGATAATCGGTCGCGAACATCAGCGTCCGCTCCGCTTTGCCCCACTCGAAGATGGAGAGGAGGCGCCGCTGCGGCTCCGGCTGCTCCATCGGCTGCGAGGTGAAGCGGATGTGATCGAAGACGTATTCGCTCGGCGGCTTCTGCACCCACGGCGTCTGGTTGCGCAGCGCCTTCCAGTCGGAATCGAGGCGCCAGAGGAAGGTCGGCAGCCAGATAAAGCCGCCCTCGATGAACACGACCTGCAGATCGGGGTAGCGATCGAAAAGCCCTTCGAAGATCATGCTGGCGATATGCGCCTGGCAGCCCATCGCACGTGATTGGCGGTTTTCGATGTAGTACGACGGGTAACCGGCCGGCGTCGGCTGGCCGTTGACGCCGGAGCCTTCACCGCCGATATGGATGCAGAACGGCAGGTTCATCTCAGCCAGCGCTTCGAAGATCGGGTCGTAGTAGCGCTGGCCGTAGGGGAAGCGCGCGCCATTCTGCACCAGCGCGCCGACGATGCCGGGGTGCTTGCCGCTACGTCGGATCTCCTCGGCCGCCTTCTTCGGGTTCTGCAGCGCGATGACCGCCAACCCCTTCAGACGATCATCCTTCTCGATCCAGTCTTCGATCATCCAGTCGTTGTAGGCCGCCGCGACGGCCGCCGCGTAATCGGCATCCGGCAAGGTCGATACGGGTGAAACATCCTGTCCGCCCAGTATGCCGTACTCGATGTTGTAGCTATCGAGCAGCTGCTCTTTGAGCAGGCTGAACTCGGACCCGGCGATCGTACCGTCGTCCGGATAGGAATCGGCCCGGTAACCACCGGCACCGCCATTGAGATAACCGCCACCGCCGGTCGTGGTCAACCGCAATCCGAACTGGTCGATATCCTCGCGATAGACACGCGGGAGGTAGGGGTAGAACTGCTTGGGGCTCTTGATCCGCTGATGGATGTCGCAATCGATAAAGAGTTCGCCTTGCTTTGCGGTCATCGCTCGCATTCCCTTCATCGGGTACCGGCGAACGAAGCGGTGGGCCTGCCGTCAGCGTCGATCAGGACAGGCGTGCTCCGGAATCGCCAGACTTAGCGTCGTTGAACCGGGACATGGACAACAACCTGCCCCGCTTCAATCGTCACCGGATACATCGGAATGGACGGATCTTCCTCCTCATCTTCCGGCGGCTCGACCGTGACGTCGTAGGTTCGCACCCGCACTTTGTGGGGATTGAAGATCGAGCGCCCGGATGAAATCTCGAACTCCCAACCGTGCCAGGGGCACTTGATGATCTCGCCCTCGTGGGCGTACTCCATCTGATACGGCTTCGTAGAGACATTCGTCCCCAGCACGCGACCGCGACAGAGCGGCGCGCCCTGATGGGGACAGCTACTACGGAGGGCGTAATACTCGCCCTTGACGTTAAAGATGCCAATTTCCTGGCCATCGACCTCGACCAAACGTCGCGTATTCGCCGGGAAATCCCGCACCCGAGCGACAACGACGTGTTTGGTTTCCATCCCACCTCCCACACGGAATATATTCAGTTGCATACACTCAGTACATTCTTATGCTAGCGGCGGAGAAACCGCTTGTCAAGCGGTCATAGGTTAACGGCAGTTGTTATGACAGGTG
>JAICWZ010000501.1 GCA_025966355.1 Thermomicrobiaceae bacterium | reverse complement strand
GCGCTCGGCATCGCCGATCAGGTGCGCTTCACCGGCTATGCGGCCGGAGACGAACTGGCGCTCTGGTACAGCGCGGCCACGCTCTTCGTCTATCCGTCGCTCTACGAGGGGTTTGGGTTGCCGCTGCTTGAGGCAATGGCCTGCGGCACGCCGGTCGTCAGCTCCAACGCGTCGTCGTTGCCTGAGGTGGCGGGAGACGCTGCGTTGCTGATCGATCCGCGCGATGTCGACGGACTGGCCGCCGCGATTGATAGACTAGCGCATGATCCAATGCTGCGCACCGACCTGGCGAAACGGGGTATCGAGCGCACACGACAGTTTAGCTGGATGAGAACGGCTCGCGAGACGGTCGAGGTCTACCGGCTGGCCGTCGCGGGACGAAAGGATTAGAACGAGCGATGCGAATCCCTTCTGGTGGGCGTCCGGTAGAAGAGGTCGACGAGTTCGATCTGATCGATTCAATCCAGCGTTCGATCATGCTGCACAAGTCGACGCGACTTTCGCTTGGCATCGGCGACGATGCGGCTGTCTGGACACCGCGCCCGGGTCGCCAGATCGTCTTGACGACCGACACGCTGATCGAAGAGGTCGATTTCCGCGTCCCCTGGATCGAATATCGGGATCTGGGGCATAAGGCGCTCGCCGTCAATCTGAGCGACATCGCCGCGATGGGTGCGACACCCCGGCTGGTGCTCGTCTCGCTCGGACTGCGCGGTAACGAACGTGACCGCGAGGTGATCGAGTTCTATCAGGGGATGAATGGACTGGCGCGCCAGTTTCGCACCGTGATCGCGGGCGGTGACATCAGCGACTCCCCCCACGGCATGGTCATCTCCATCACCGCCATTGGCGAGGGACCGCCGAAAGGGCTGCCGCTCTTGACACGCTCTGCCGCCCAGGTGGGCGACGTGATCGCCGTGACCGGCGCGCTCGGGCTCGCGGCCGGCGGGCTGCGCACCTATTTGTACGACCTGAGAAATCTCGATGGACGGCCAGTCATGCGAGAGCACTTCGACCGGCCAACGCCGCGGGTGCGCGAAGCACGCGTGCTGCTGCGCAGCGGTGTGCGGGCGGCGATCGACCTCAGCGACGGTCTCTACGGCGACCTGCCGAAGATCTGCGCGGCATCCAACCTCTCGGCACTGGTCGACGCGACGAAGATCCCGGTACCCTCGTCCATTCGCTGGGTGTTCACCGATTGGTTCGATCTGGCGGTTCGTGGCGGCGAGGACTACGAGTTGCTCTTCACCGCGAGTCCGGCCGTCTTTCGACGCGCCTGCCAGGCGTTCCGGCGGCTCGGCATGCCCGAGCCGATCGCCATCGGGACGATGCAGGAGCCGGGCGCGGACGGGCCAGAACACAAACTGCGCAAGCAGAACGGGCAGGTTGAAGTCGTCGAACCGGGCGGCTTCGTCCACTTTGGCCCGAAACGATGAGTCGCTCTTCGATCTAGGAGGTTGGAATGAACGCGGTCGATCTCTGTTATCTGCCGGCCACCGAGTTGCTGGCCGCGTATCGAGCGCGGCGCTTGTCGCCCGTCGAAGTGACGCGGGCGGTGCTCGAACGGATCGATCGGCTCAACCCAACCATCAACGCCTTCGTTACCGTCACCCACGAACGCGCGCTGGTCGATGCCTATCGCGCGGAGCTTGCCTATGCCGCCGGTGGGGACGTGCCGCCGCTCGCCGGAGTTCCGTATTCATTGAAGGACCTGACGCCGACGAAGGGGATTCGCACCACGCGCGGATCGCTTCTCTCCAAGGATTGGGTGCCCGATTTCGACGTGCCGATCGGCGAACGGCTGCACGACGCCGGTGGGGTGCTACTGGGCAAGACGAACACACCTGAGCTGGGCTGGAAGGGCGAATCGACCAATCGCGTCGCCGGTTCGACGCATAATCCCTGGAACCTGGAGCGCACACCAGGCGGATCGAGCGGCGGCGCCTCGGCCGCGGCGGCAGCCGGTATGGGGCAGCTGGCGCAAGGAACCGACGGCGCCGGTTCGGTGCGTATCCCGGCATCGTTCACCGGCCTCTTCGGACTGAAACCGACGTTCGGCCTGATTCCGTATTACCCGACGAGCGCGGTTGAGGCGTTGGCGCACGTGGGGCCGTTGACGCGAACGGTGCGCGACGGCGCGCTGATGCTCAACGTCATGGCTGGGCCGGACTGGCGTGATCGCAATTCGCTGAATAGTCGACTGGTCGATTTTCTGGCTGCCTGTGACGGCGATCT
>JAICWZ010000380.1 GCA_025966355.1 Thermomicrobiaceae bacterium | reverse complement strand
CGAGGCCGACGATGGCATAGACCGCCAGCAGTTGCGCACCCTCCAGCCAGTTCGATTCGCCGTCCATCGAGATGAAGACGGCCACGATCGTCGCACCTGCCAGCGCCGCCAGCTCGTAGCCGTTGAAGACGAGTGACATCTTGTTGCCCAGCAAAAGGCTGACGAAGACGAGCACCGGCGCCACGAAGAGCGCGACCTGCAAGCTCGATCCGACTGCGATTCCAAGACTGAGATCCATCTGATTTCGGTAAGCCGTCGTCACCGCCACGAAATGCTCGGCAACGTTGCCGATGATTGGGATGAGGATGACCCCGAGGAAGAGCTCCGATAGCCCCCAGGACTCGATGACCGGCTCGACGTTGCGGATCAGGACTTCGCTCATGACAACGACGGCGACGGTTGTGCCCACCAGCAGCCCGATCGAAAACCAGAGATTGTGGGCCGGCTTCGCATCGTGGGCGATCGACTCATCGGCTGGCTGCAAGAAGATCGTATAGGCGACAAAGAGCGCATAGACGATGAGCAGCACGATGGCGACACCGACTGACAGGTTCTCGGTGTGCGTATCGCTCACCTGATGCGGGCCAAGGCTGAAGATTGCCGGAATCATCAAGGCCACGACTGCCAGCGTCATCATGGTCGATGAGACACCGGCGATGTGGGCGTTGAAGTGCTGCCGTCCGTTTTTCAGGCCGCCAACGAGTAGGCTGGCACCGAGCACCAGCAAGATATTGCCGATGATCGAGCCGGAAATACTCGCTTTGGCGAGTTCGAGCAATCCGCGCTGGATAGCGACGATCGTGATGATCAGCTCGGCGGCGTTGCCGAAGGTCGCGTTCAGCAGCCCGCCGACGCGCGCGCCGGTATGCTCGGCGACCTGTTCGGTCGCGTCACCCAGCAAGCCGGCCAGCGGCACCAACGCCAGCGCCGAGGTGATGAAGATCCAGGTATGACCGGCCCCGATCACCTGCAAGATGATCGCGACCGGTACCAGGACCAGGAGATAGTAGAGATATTTCACTCAGCGTAGCCTGTCTGCGCGCCGCGCGGCTCGGCAGGTCCGGTTGCGTGACGCGTCGCTACGGTTCGACGGCGACCGCCATGCGATAGGACGGCAGCGGTTCCACGGCGTACGCGCCGCTCGACTTCGAGATCGCGTCGACCATGGCGCGCGCCGTGTCGATTGACGTGACGCACGGGATGCCACGCTCGACCGCGACGCGTCGGATCTTGAAGCCGTCGAGCACTTCTTTCTGTGCCGGGCCGGGCGTGTTGATGATCGCGTCGACCGTGCCGTCGCGAATGATATCGAGGATATCCGGAGAACCGGTCCCGATCTTCTTCGGCACGAACCGTACCGGGATACCGGCCCGCTCGATCATCGCCGCCGTTCCTTCGGTGGCATAGATACCGACGCCCATGGCCGCCAACTGCTCGAGCATCGGCATCGCCACGACCTTGTCATCGTCACAGATGCTGATGAGCAGCGAGCCATTTGGCCGCAGCGCCATCCCGGCGGCGATCAACGCCTTGTAGAAGGCGGGGGCGAACTCGCGGTCGATCCCCATCGCCTCGCCGGTCGATTTCATCTCGGGACCAAGGTTCACTTCGACGCCGCGCAGCTTGGCCATCGAGAAGATCGGCGCCTTCACCGCCACCAGCGGCTGTCGCGGCCAGAGCCCGGAATGATAACCCTGGTCCCGCAATGTCCGTCCCAGCATCGCGTTCGTCGCCAGCCGCACCATCGGTACACCGGTCGCCTTGCTCAGGAACGGCACCGTGCGGCTGCCACGCGGATTGACTTCGAGCACGAAGATCCGCTCACCGTGAATCACGTACTGGATGTTGATCAGGCCGATAGCGCCAAGCGCCAGCGCGATCTTCGTCGTGTGCTCGACGATCTGATCGACCTCGTTGGGGTAGAGATTGACGCCGGGATAGGTGGCGAAACTATCGCCCGAATGCACACCCGCCCGCTCGATATGCTCCATAATGCCGGGGATCAGGACGTCGACGCCGTCGCAGATCGCGTCTACCTCGACCTCTTTGCCCGGCAGGTACTTGTCGATCAGGATCGGGTGGCCGTTGAACGACACCGCCGTGCGCAGGTAGTTCGCCAGATACTCCTCGGAATAGACGACCTCCATCGCACGCCCACCAAGCACATATGACGGCCGCACCAGCACCGGATACCCGATCCGCTTGGCCACCGCCAGCGCTTCGTCGTACGAGGTGACCGCGCCGCCGAGCGGCTGCGGAATGCCGAGGTTTGACAGGAACTGCTCAAAGCGCCGGCGATCTTCGGCGATGTCGATCACGTCGAGCGCGCTACCGAGAATCGGTACGCCGCGTTCGCTGAGCGGCTCGGCCAGATTGATCGCCGTCTGCCCACCGAATTGCAGGATGACCGGCGGCAGCTCGCTCTGTCCATTGATCCGCGCTTCGTGACGGAGAATCTCGTAGACGCTCTCGTCGTCCAGCGGTTCGAAGTAGAGTCGGTCGGAGATATCGAAGTCGGTCGACACCGTTTCCGGGTTGCTGTTGATCATGACGGCGGCCCGACCGGCCGCGCCGAGCGAGCGCGCCGCCTGCACGCTGCAGTAGTCGAACTCGATTCCCTGTCCGATGCGAATCGGGCCGGAACCGACGACCACCGCACTTGATTTCGCAAGCGGTGTCACCTCATCTTCTTCGCCGTAGGTGCTGTAGAAGTAGGGCGTGGCGGCTTCGAACTCGGCGGCACAGGTATCGACCATCTTGTAGACCGGCGTGATCCCGGCGGCGTAGCGCTTTTCCCGTACTTTCGTGATAGGCACCCCGGAAAGCTCGGTGATCTGGGCATCCGAGAACCCGGCCCGCTTGGCGGTGAAGAGCAGCCGGTCGGACAACTCCTCATCTTGCAGCCGACGCTCGATACCGATAATCCGGCGAATCTTGCGCGTGAACCACGGGTCGATGTGTG
>JAICWZ010000593.1 GCA_025966355.1 Thermomicrobiaceae bacterium | reverse complement strand
CTAGTACTTAGGTCCGTTTCCGCTGACGGACGGCGCAAGAACGCTCGTTGCGTCTGTTCCTGCCCGTTATAATCGGTCCGTAGATCGTTCGATGGCAAGCGAAAGGCGCAGCAATGTCCGGGACGTTGTCAGACACATTGCAGGGTCTGAAAGACACCGGTGGCCTCGATCTGGTCGCCGTGGTCGGTTCTGATGGGCTTCTGGTTGAATCTTCCCAGTCTCCGGACATCGACGCCGATTCGTTTTCCGCGCTGGCGGCGAGCGGTCTGTTGATGATGGACGCGATGGGGCGCGAACTCGATCAGGGATCTGCGAAACAGGCGATCCTCGAATATGAGCAGAGCGTCGCGATTCTCACCCCACTCGATGACGAACTCGTGTTAATCGCGTTGGCGCGTGGCGATTCGAATCTTGGACGTGTGCGACTTGTCTTGCGCCGTGGACTACCCGAGATCAATCAGGCGGTTGCGGCGATCTAGGGCAGCTCGATTGAGCCTTGCTGGGAGGATTGGACTGGTGGAACCCGAGGCCGGATCGTACCGGTCGGCCGGAGTCGACATTGACGCGGCCGAGGCCGCCAAGGATGAGATCGCGCAACGCGTGGCCGCGACGCATAACGTCTCGGTGCTGCGTGGCGTCGGTCACTTCGGCGGCTTCTTCCGCGCGCCGAAAAGCGACGGCGAGGTCGTTCTCGTTTCAAGCGCCGACAGCGTCGGCACCAAAGTGCTGGTCGCCGCGCTCGCGGGTCACCACTATCCGATCGGCATCGATCTGGTCCATCACTCTGTCAACGACATCCTCGCCTGTGGCGCGCGTCCGCTCTTCTTCCTCGACTATTACGCGACACCCAGGCTCGATCCCGACGCGCTGCGTGAAATCATTCGGGGAATGACCGATGCCTGCGAAGAGGCTGGTTGCGCATTGATCGGTGGCGAAACCGCGCAGCTGCCGGGAATTTATCAACCAGACACCTACGATCTGGCCGGCTTCGTTGTCGGCGCCGTCGAGGAAGCGCGCATCGTCGACGGGTCGCGCATTCAGGCCGGCGACGTCGTCATCGGGATTCCGAGTGTCGGCCTGCATACCAACGGCTATTCGCTCGCCCGGTCGGTGCTCGGTCTTGATGGTACTCCCGAACGAGCCAAGGCGATCCTGACCGAGCCGCTCGACGTTTTCGCGGGTGTCGCGCTCATGCATGTCTTGCTCATTCCGCATCGTTCGTATCTCCCTGAGATCGTGCCGCTACTCGATCTCGACATTCTCAAAGGGATGGCACACATCACCGGCGGCGGTATCGCGGGCAACGTCGGCCGAATCATTCCCGACGGTCTGCTCGCCGAATTCGATCTGAATACGTGGGAACCGCACCCGATCTTTGGGCTCATCCAGCAACGCGGTTCGATTACCGGCGACGAGATGTACAAGGTCTTCAACATGGGGCTCGGTTACGTCGTCGTGGTGAGTCCACCCGACGTCGACCGAGCGCTCGACGAAATCGAAGATGGTCGAATCGTCGGACGCATCATCAACACGTCCGACGAGGCAAAAGTACGCTTTGTTCGCAACGAGGACGGATGGGCTGCGTCATGAGTTACGTCTATGTCGCGTGCCAGGAGGTCTGATGCCGCAATTTGATCCCGAGATCTCCCG
>JAICWZ010000411.1 GCA_025966355.1 Thermomicrobiaceae bacterium | reverse complement strand
GAAACGTGCCGATGAACTTCTCAACGATGATTCGCCAGCGGGCGATCGGTTTGAGGGCCAGGTAGACGATCGTTCGATCGCTCAGCTCATTGCCGAGCGTGGCGGTCGCGAGGATCAACGTCGCCAGGGGCACGATGGTTGGTGCCAGAAACTCGTTGAAGACGCCACCGAGAAACTCGTTGGAGGTCGTCCCTCCCGAATTGAAGAGATAGACGAGCGAGAAGATGATCGGTGTCGCGGCGAAGAAGGCAACGACGCGCGTCGCACGCCCGGCGGCGAACTGGCGCAGCGTCAGCCAGAGCGTGGGGAACGTTGTAAGCATTATGGTTGTTCCATCCGTTGGCTGCCGGCCATCATCCCGCTCCTCAGCGCTGGGTCACGTAGGCGAAGACGCTCGCCAGCGAGTCATCGAGCGCCGCGACTTCGAACAGTCGAATATCATGCTCACGCGCGACCCGCGGCAGGAGCCGATAAACCGCGCGCACATCTTCCGCCTCTATGACGAGCGACTGTGGATCGGGGTCGAGCCGCACGGATGCTACGTGCGGGGTGGTGATCAGAATCGATGCGAGCCCGCGGTCGTTGGTCGACTTGACGCGAATGGTGCGGGCATGTTCGTCGATCTTGTCGCGAATCGCGCGGAAGTCGCCGACGGCGGCCAGCTTGCCGTTGACGATCACGATAATCCGGTCAGCCAGGCGCTCCACTTCGTGCAACACGTGCGATGACACGAAAACGGTCTTTCCATCCGCACCAAGATTCTGTATGAGCCGGATCAGATGGACACGCTGTACCGGATCGGTGCCGGTCAACGGCTCATCCAGGACGAGGATATCGGGATCGTGAACGAGTGCGGCGGCGATCTTGATCCGCTGGCGCATGCCCTTGGAATAGCCGCCGATGCGACGTTCGGCTGCGTCGCCGAGATCGGCGGTCGTGAGCGCGCGTTGCGTCGCGCCGTCAATGTCGGGTACGCCTTGCAGGCTCGCGTTCCACCGGACGAACTCGCGCCCCGTCAGGTACGGATACACCGCCTCCTGCTCCGGAACCATGCCGACGCGCCGGAAGAGTTGCACATCGGAACGCATTCGCTGGCCCATGACACGAACTTCTCCGGCCGACGGTTTGAGGAGACCGGCGAGCACTTTCAGAATGCTCGATTTGCCGGCGCCGTTCGGCCCGAGGAGCCCGGTGACGCCTGGACCGATGCCGAATGAAACGTCGGCAACCGCCACGACGTCGCCGTACCATTTCGACAGATGCTCAATCTCAACCGTCGGCTTGGCGACCCCGGCGAGCACGTCACCGTTGGGTGCCGCTGGTGTCGTGGCAACCGTGGTCGTCAGGCGTTCGTTCTCGTGCTGGTTATTCTTCACGGAGATACTGCCTGTACATAACGGCCGCGCAGGCGACCACTACGACCGCGACGGTGATCAGATACCAGGCGCCGTTGAGATTCGCCTCGGCCGTCATACTGCCCTGATCGAGCGGAATACCGAAAATCCAACCGGTGAGCCCATCCGAAACCGAACCAACGTCGGCCAGAACGAAATAGCGATGCCAACCGGCATTGATGGCATGGAAGAGCGCTCCAGCGAAGCCGGCCACGAGGAGCACGGCACCGATATAGACGGCTGCGGCGATGCTCTTGCGCTCGGTAAACCCGGCGATCAGCAGACCGATTGAGGCGAACAAAAACGCCAGAAGCGTACCTGCCGCAATGATCCGCAAGAGATCCGCGATGTGGTTGAAGAAATACGAAACGGGACTCTTGGCGAGGAACGTCGTACCTAGAAAGAGGATAAACGCCGGGAGCAGTGCCACGGTGCCCATCAAGATACCGAGCCCGCCGATCTTGGCAAGCAGGTAGTCGCCGCGGCTAATCGCGCGCGAAAAATAGAGCGGGAGAACCTTCTGGCGCCGATCGTCGCAGAGCATCTCCGGCGCGGTGGCAGCGGCGAAAACGACCATGATGACCGATATCGCGCTGTACAGCGTCTGATAGTTGAGGCCCCCGGCGGCAGCGTCGCCCACGAACGCGCGAATGCCAATGATGATGAGGACCGGAAAGAAGGCGAACGCATAGATCAGGATCGGAATGATTTTGGCGGTCCAGCGCTTTTTGATGCCGAGGCCGCGTTTGATCGAGTAAACGATGAGCGCCTGAATCGCATGACGCCGGCCCTCTCTCGGTCCGTCGTAATGGCGATACCCGCGATCATAGATTTCGGCCTCGGGCTGGCGCAGCGAGCCGCCGGACAGATTCTGCTCAATCGGCGTGGACATCGGCCGCCTCGTTTTCAGGCTGTTCGCTCATGCGTTGGAGGTAGACATCTTCGAGCGTCCGAGTGTCGCGCCGCAGACCGCGCAAGAGGACGTCCAGGTCGATGCTCAGGTCGCGAACGACATCGAAGACGGACTCATCGTTATATCCGAGCAGAATATCGCGATCACGGCGCCGCGCGTCGAGCCCTTTTGCCTGGAGTGCCTGGATGAAGCGATCAATGTCCCCATCGATTTGCACCACAACGTCGCCCTCGCCCTGAACGAGCGAGGTGAGCGGTCCCGTCATCGCGAGGCGTCCATTTTCGAGCATGACGACATAGTCACACACGAGTTCAACGTCTTCGAGCAGATGTGAGCTGAGAATGACGGTGATTCCGAGATCGTTGTGGATGCGTGAAATGAGCCGGAGCATATCGTCGCGTCCGGCCGGGTCCATACCGTTGGTCGGTTCGT
>JAICWZ010000385.1 GCA_025966355.1 Thermomicrobiaceae bacterium | reverse complement strand
TTGGACGTTGTACGCCAATTTCCCGAGCAACTCCAAATCGTCGCCCTGGCCGCCGGTTCGAATCAATCGCTGCTGACCCAACAGGTCGCAGAGTTTCGCCCGCGCTTCGTCTCAGCCGAATGCGATCTCGCGGTACTGGACGGATCGTTTGTGGAATGCGGCCAAGGCGTCGACGGACTCTTGACTGCGGCCACCCTGGCCGAGGTCGATATCGTGGTTGTCGCCACGTCCGGTCACGCCGCGATCTTGCCGACGCTGCGCGCGATTGAGCATGGGAAAACGATCGCGCTCGCCAACAAGGAAGCGATCGTTTGCGCCGGCGCGATCATCGTGCCCGCCGCGCGAAAACATGGCGTCGAGATTCGACCGGTCGATAGCGAGCATAGCGCGATCTGGCAATGTCTCAACGGACTCCAGGCGGGCACGGATGTGGCGCGCATTACGCTTACCGCCTCAGGTGGACCATTCCTCAATCTCCCGCTCGAAGATCTGGCTCACGCGACCGTCGATCAAGCGTTGGCGCACCCGAACTGGAACATGGGCACCAAAATAACGATCGATTCGGCCACGCTCATGAACAAGGGCCTGGAAGTGATCGAGGCCCACTGGCTCTTCGGTATGCCCTTCGAGCAGATCGCGGTCGTTACGCACCCGCAAAGCGTCGTACATTCACTGGTCAGCTTTCGCGATGGCTCGGTCCTGGCTCAATTCGGTGTCCATGATATGCGGCTCCCCATTCAATATGCGCTTACGTACCCGGAACGAGCGCCCGCACCACACCTCGCGCTCGATATCGGCGCGCTGGGTACGCTCGAATTTCACGAACCGGACCACAAGCGATTCCCGGCGCTCGCGATCGCCCGGCAAGCGGGGATGGCTGGAGGATCGTACCCGGCCGTGTTGAGCGGCGCGGACGAAGTCGCGGTGCGCGCGTTCATGTCGGGCGAGCTCCGCTTTCTCCAGATCGCGGAGGTGGTCGAAACCGTGCTCGACGCCTACAGGCCGCACGAGCGGGAACTGACACTCGATGCGATCGCTGAAGCGGACGAATGGTCACGCCGGCAGGCGGCCGGCGTGGTTCGCACGCTCAGGGGTGCGCGCTGAACGAACGTCAGCGATAAACCTCGCGTGCGACCGCGAGACCATCGACGCGATCTGCGCCGGCGCGTATGAGCGGCATGCTGGCGGCGATCATCGTCGCGCCGGTCGTAATGACATCGTCGACGATGAGAATCCTCGAACCGTTGAGGGGCCCGCCCTTCCAATCGAACGCGTCGAGCACGTTCAGCCGGCGTTCGGCCGCTCCGCGGCCAACCTGCGTCGGCGTATCCACTATCCGAAGAAGATCTGAGGTACACGGCAACCCGAGTCGATCGGCCAGTTCCTTTGCCAGCAGGCGCGACTGATCGAAGCCGCGTTTCCGCCGCCGTCGCGCGTGTAAGGGGACATAGGCGATCAGATCCCACGATGCGTTTGGATCGAATTCGGAACGCTCAAGCGCCTCAACCAGCAATTCGGCCAGCGATGACGCACGGGCGTATTCGGACTGGTACTTATAACGGTGAATCGCATCGCGCAACGGCCCGCCAAACTCAAACGCGCCTCGGACGGCGCCGATTTGCGCCGGCCAGGCGTCGCAGTGCGAGCAGACTATGCTCGCTTCGTCGCCTGGCTGCCCGCATCGGGCACAGATCGGACGTGCAACGACGTTGAGATCCCTGCGGCAATGAGCGCACAGCCACGTGCCGCGTTCATGGCAGCCGGCACAAATGGGCGGAAAGACGAGATCTTCGAATGCCGAGATCACTCTCCGCAACGGTCGATACGGTCGGATTGGCATGTGGCAGTTTAGGCGGAGATAGCTTCGAGTCGCAACTGATCACCGCGCTCAGTATGCGTCCGCTCGATCGTCCCGGCCGGGAGTTCGATAACAAATCGACCGTGACGCACGATAAGCGGACCGATGCGCCACGGTTTCATGGCGCGATCGGCCCGCAGAACTTTCCCATTCTTGTCCACGTAGAGGACGTCGATCGGGAAGCGCATCCAGAACGTGTGGATCGATGAACACGGGTCGATCACCAGGCCGGTTCCAGCCGGCAGCTGTGAGCGAAACATGAGCCCCTTGCCGCGCCGCCAGAACGAGCGCGCGATCGCAACCCGCTGCCCGAGTTCGCTTTGCCGGTTTTCGTTGATGACCTGGCAGAGCGACCCGTCACCCTGGATACCGTCCAACGCCATCACGCCCCTCGATTGCACGTGAGCCTCGGCCGTCAACTCGGCACATCGCTATCGGAATGACTCGACGAGCCGCGGAATGGCCGGCCCCAGGATGACGATATAAATCGTCGGAAAGATCAAGAAGACCATCGGGAAGAGCATTTTCAGCGGAGCCTTGTGTGCCTGCTCTTCGGCGCGTTGGCGCCGGCGCTGGCGCATCTGTTTCGACTGCACGCGAAGCACCTGGCTGATGCTCACACCGAGCTGGTCCGCCTGGATCACGGCACCCATGAAGGTGTTCAGATCGTCCACATTCACGCGCGCAACGACATCGCGCATCGCATCGCGGCGCGAGGCTCCCATACGCATTTCGGAGAGCATTCGCCCCAGTTCGCGCGTCAGCGCGTTATCCCATTTCTCGACGACACGCCCAAGGGCGGGATCAAACCCAAGCCCCGCCTCGACGCTGATCGTCAACAAGTCGATCGCATCCGGCAACGCTCGTGTGATTTCGTATTTCCGCTGTTTGGTTTTTCGACTCAACCAGATGCCCGGCATCATGTATCCAAGCAGCAGGAGGACACCCGGGAGGCCGAACATCACGAGTACTGATGATCCCGAGATAAGCATCAGCAAGAAAAAGAGCGCACCAAGCCCACCGCCGATGACAAACCGGAGCCCGGTGAATTCAGTCGGTCCGAGCCCGCGAGGAG
>JAICWZ010000152.1 GCA_025966355.1 Thermomicrobiaceae bacterium | reverse complement strand
GTAGCGCCGAGCGAATTGCCGATCACGACGGCCCGATCGATCCCCTCGGCATCGAGCACGGCCAGCGCGTCGAGCGCCGCCCGTTCGATGCTCGGATGCTCGCCGGGCGGCGAACTCTCACCGTGCCCGCGAATCGACGGCGCGATCCAGCGAAACTGCGGTAAACGGAGCATCTGGTGAATCCAATTCGACGTGCCGACCAGCACGCCATGCAGCGCCAGTATCGGCAGTGCGCCCGGCTGATCGGCCCGCACCTCGTACGCGATCCGCGCACCGTCATCGACCGTGATCGTCCGCTGCTCAATAACCGCCATGACTCCCCGCTTCCCCGCTTCCGCCGGCCACTCGCCCCAACCGTCGATTGTACGGTGAAGAACCAGCGGGTGGTAGGCGCGATATCATGGCGGCGAAGCAATCCATCTATTGCTCCGACGCTTGCACGACTGTCAGCATGTGATACAACATATGTGTAGTAGGATAAGACGATGAGATTCGACGTGACGTTCTATGAAACCGCGGACGGCAAGAAACCGATGGTCGAATTTCTAAACGACGTGCGCAAGTCGCAACCTACCATCCACTCGCTTCTGGTCGCCGGAATCAAGAAGCTGGAGGACGACCGCTATCTTCGACCTCCACTAACGAAACTTGTAGATGCTACTTGGAAGATTTACGAACTTCGCGTAGGTTCGGCGAACATCGCTCGCGTATTCTTCTTCTTTCAGAGCGGTCAGAGGATCATTCTCACGCACGGATATATCAAGAAGTCTCAGCAGCTCGATCCGAAAGAAATCGAACGCGCTCGTCGATACATGACGGACTGGAAGGAGCGCAACCCATGACTGATCACCAAGTGCGGCGGAATGAGATCGACGCGTATATCAGCGCACTTTCGGACGCCGAACGTGAGGCCGTCGACTCCGCGTCCGTCGCATTGGACATAGCGGGTCTTGCCTATCGTGCGCGAATAGTGCGCGGCTTCACTCAGACTGAGGCGGCTCACGCTTCCGGGCTCAAACAGCAATCCATCAGCCGAATCGAAGGCGGAACGATCAACATCACCGTTCGAATGCTGGAGAGATATCTGCGCGCGCTCGGTTTCTCTCTTTCGCTGAGTATTTTCGACGAGAATACCGGAGAGGTCCTCGACCAGACTACGCTCAACCGACCAAACATCGGCGCTCGTACGCGAACCGTGGTCTCTTCCAATCACCACAGCGGTGCCCTGAAACGCTAGCGGTTGCCTACTCACCCAACCGCAAACACCCCATCCTGCACCTCAAGCATCCGCTGATAGAGCCCGGCCGACCGCGCCAGATCGATGTGTGGGCCGCGCTCGACGATGCGGCCCTCATCGAGGACGAGGATTTCGTCCACCTGTTCCAGGCGCACCAGGCGGTGGGTGATGAGCAGGAGCGAGCGGTCGCGGAAAAGATCGAGGAGCGTGGCGAGGAGATCGCGCTCGGTCAGCGGATCGAGGTTTGCGGTCGGCTCATCGAGGATGATCAGCGGCGCGTTTTTGAGGAGCACACGGGCGATGGCGAGCCGCTGGCGTTCGCCTCCCGAGAAGCGCATCCCCTGCTCGCCGATCCAGCTGTCGAGGCCGTCCGGCAGGCGCGCGATGAGGTCGTCAAGTTGGGCGCGCCGCAAGGCGGTACGCAGTTCGTCGTCGCTGGCATCCGGTTTCGCCAGGCGCAGGTTGGCGCGCAGGGTGTTGGTGAAGAGCCGCGTGTTCTGACTGACCAGACCGATATTCGCACGCAGATCCTCCTGCGCGTAGTCTCGGAGATCGTGCGTGCCGAGACGGATCGTCCCGCTGATCGGGTCCCAGAAGCGGACGATCAGATTGGCGATCGTGCTCTTGCCGGCTCCGCTCGGCCCGACAATGGCGAGATGATTGCCCGGTTCTAGACCAAAGCTGACGCGATCGAGCGCCAGTGGCTCGTTCGGACCATACGCGAACGAGACGTTGTCGAACGTGAGGGACGCGAGCGCCGGCGGAGCGCACGGCGTTGCTGGATCGACGATCTCCGGTTCGGAATCGGCAATCTCGAAGATCCGTTCACCGGCCGCCACCGTCCGCTCCAGAAACTGGAAAGCACGCCCGAGCGGTCGCACCGCTTCGAAGCTGCCGAGCATGATCAGCCCAAGTGTCGCCAGATAGACGCCGCGAATCTGGCCATCGCCAACCAGCGGTATCGCCAGCAGCAGGATCGTCCACATGGCCAGATTGGTGCCGAGATCGCTCAGCGCCTGCTCGAGCCCGGTCACGCGCGCCATACGTCGCTGCAGACCGCTTAGCTCGGCACTCAATGTCACGATGCGTTGCCGCTGGTCATCGGCTCGACCAAGCGCCAGCAGATCCTGCGCGCCCTGTACGCCGTCGATCAGCTGCGCGTTCAATTCGGCCCGCAACGCCAGTTCGCGACGACCGGCATCACGACCGAGAGCGCGCGCCAGCAGCGGCACACCGACGCCGGTCACGACGAGAAAGGCCAGACCGACGACCGCCAGCAGCGGATTGAAGACGGCAAAGGCGACGACCATGACGATCGCGCTGGCGAGCGCGATGAGCACCGGACCGGCGATCTGCTGAAAAAGGTTTTGTAATTCGTCGATATCGCGAATCATACGCGCCAGCAGATCACCGCTTCGGTAGGCGGCCAGACGCGCCGGTGCCAGCGGTTCCAGTCGCGTGTACAGCCGGCCGCGCAAGTTCCCGAGCAACCTGAACGTCACATCATGCGAGACGATCCGTTCGGCGTAGCGCACGAAGGCCCGCGAGATGCCGAAGATGCGTACCAGGTAGATGGCGGCCGTCAGTTCGATCAAGAGTGGATGCAGCGCCGCGGCCGAGATGAGGTAGGCGGCCGTCGCCAGCAAGCCGGTGTTGGTCGCCACCGTCAGCACCCCGAGGAAGACCGCGAGCGCGATGCGCCAGCGATAGGGCGCGAGAAAGCCGAGCAACCGCGTCGTCGTCTTCAATCGGCAGCCGCCAGACTGTAGGCGCCGGCCAACGCCGCGTACTGCCCGCCGCGCGCCAGCAGTTCATCGTGTTTACCGCATTCGACCAATCGCCCATGATCGAGCACGGCGATCTGGTCGGCGGAATAGACGGTCTTTAACCGGTGCGCCACGATCAGCACCGTCCGGCCAAGCGCCAGCCGCTCCAGCGCCAGTCGAATACGCTCCTCGCTCTCCGGATCGAGGCTGGAGGTCGGCTCATCGAGCACGACGAACGGCGCGTCTTTCAGAAAGGCGCGCGCCAGCGCCAGCCGTTGCGCCTGTCCCTGGCTGACGCGCGCACCCTGCTCGCCGAGCTGTGTCGCGTAACCGTCACTCAATTGTTCGATGAAATCAGCCGCGCCGGCCTGATCGGCGGCCGTGCGCACCTCTGCATCCGTCGCCTCGGGCCGGGCCAAGCGAATGTTGTCGAGCACGCTGCCATAGAAGAGATACGGCTGCTGCGGCACAAGCGCCACCTCTGCCCGCCACGCGTCGAGCGACAGTTCGCTGAGCGGGATGCCATTGACCGCGATATGCCCTTCACCCGGATCGAGAAAGCGCAGCAGCAGGTTGACGATCGTGCTCTTGCCCGAGCCGCTCGCCCCCACCAGCGCGGTACGCGTTCCCGGCTCCAGACGCAGGCTGACATCGGCCACGGCCGGACTCTCCGTCTCGGGATACTGGAAGCAGACGCTGCGCAGCTCCACGATCAGCGATCGCTCCCGCAGCGTCGCCGGATGCTCTGCCAGGCGCACCGGAAGCGGCTCGTCGAGAATCGCGAAGATCCGTTCGGCGGCGCTCTTCCCCTCCATCGCCGCGTGTCGGTCGGCGCCAAGATCGCGCAACGGTCGGTAGAACTCAGGTACCAGCAACAAGATGAAAAACGCCGTGACGAACGAGATGTCGTCCGAAAGCAAGCGCACGCCCAGCATGACGGCGATCAGTGCGATAGCCGCCATCGTCATAAATTCGAGTGCCAGGCCCGAGAGAAAAGCGTAGCGCAGCACCTTCATCGTGCGCACACGATACTCGTCGCTGACCCGGGCGACGCGCTCGGCCTCAGCCCGGCTCCGTCCGAAAAGCTTCAGCGTCGGCAGCCCTTGCAGCATGTCGAGGAAGTAGGCACTCATGCGCGACAGCGCCAGCCACTGACGGTTCATCTGCTTCTCGGCGAAGCTGCCGACGACGATCATCAAGATCGGGATGACCGGTGCCGTGCCGAGCAGCAGCGCGCCGCTGATCCAGTCGAGCGGGAAGACGCAGGCGACGATCAGCAGCGGCGTCAGCACGCTCAGCGCCATCTGCGGCAGATAGCGCGCGAAGTAGGGGTCGAGTCGTTCAATCCCGTCGGTGGCGGTACTGACGAGTTCGCCGGTTCGCTCGCCCCGCAGATAGCTCGGCCCGAGCCGCATCAGCTGCTGAAAGAGCCGATCGCGCAGTTCCGCCTTGACGCGCAGCGCACCCTCCTGCGCCACCAGCGACCGCAACCAGATCAGTGCCGCCCGCGCCAAGATCGCGAGCAGCAATCCGCCAAGCAACGCTCCGACCTGCGTCAGCGTTTGTTGTTTGAGAAAAACCCGATCGACGATGCGCGCGAAGAGCGCCCATTGCACGATGGTGACGACGGTCGCCAGCACCCCGAGCGCGATGGTGGCGAAGAGGAATGTGCGGAACGGCCGTATTTCACGAGTCAGTCGTTTGTTCATGCTGCTTCGGAGCGACCCCACCATTCCCCTGCCGGCACCGCATCACCACGCGGCGCCCTCGCCAGTCAATCACAGCCGCCAGCCCACGGCAACGGCCACCCGCTCAATAGCCTTCACTCGAGAGCTGCACCTTGCCACGGAACATACGGTAGATCAGCACGAAGTAGATGGCCGCCAGGATCATGCCGATGATCCACCAGATGAGTCCGACGACAAGCCCATAGTGCGGCGCAGAGGCGTTGTGGACCGTCAGGCTGTTCGCTTCGTCGACCGCCGGCAGTACGTTTGGATAGAGTCCAAAGGCGGTGCTGCCGAGCATCGCGACGATGAAAAGGCCCGAACCGATCAGGCTCCAGCCGTCGCGCTGCTTCAGGTTGAAATAGCCGGAGCCGAGCAACCCAACCGCCGCCAGCAGCGGCAAGATGTAGCCCCAGAGATGACTGTCGAAGCGATCGAGCATCGAATGGCGCAGCCAGAGCGTCACCGGCGTGGCGGCCAGCGCCAGGACGAGCGTCGCGACCCACGCCTTGCGGGCGATGGCGCGCGTGCGCGCGTTGAGATCGCCTTCGGTCTTGACACTGATGAAGTTGGCGCCGTGCAACACCAGCGTGGCGAGTGCCAGCAGGCCGATCAGCACGGTGTACCAGTCGAGAATGCCGGGCGTGCCGCCGCGTGGATCGAAATCGGTCCAGAGTGGTTCGAAGAAATAACCATCGGCATTGAGCGGCACGCCGCGCACGACGTTGGCGATG
>JAICWZ010000559.1 GCA_025966355.1 Thermomicrobiaceae bacterium | reverse complement strand
TCGTAGGCTCAAGGCGAAACTGGTGCCATGTACTGCCAGTCTGTGCCGCCGCGATCGCGCTGGCTCCGGGGTTGAGCCGCGCCGACACGGAACGAGAGAAGCGATTGAACAGGATACGGATTGGCGCTCGCTGGCCGCTGGCTCTCATGTTGAGCCTGCTCATTCTTGTCACCGGGGGCGATCTGCAAGCGAGCGCCTCGCCGACCGGTCAGGATACTGCCCAGGTGTTCCAGAGCTTCTACGCGCAGTCGGGCGGGCTCGCGGTCTTCGGTTATCCAATTACCGCCACCCTCGATGAGGGTGGCTATACGGTACAGTACTTCGAGCGCCAGCGGTTCGAATATCATCCTGAGCTGGCGGGTACGCCCTATCAGATTCTGCTCGGGTTGGTCGGCGAAGATGCCGCTCGAGCGAATGGCTTGAACGCGTCGAAGCCGTTTCAGCCGCTTCCGTCGACAACCGGTAGCGACGGCAACTGCACGTTCATGCCGGCCACCGGTCATCGGGTTTGTGCCGGTTTTCGCGATTTCTGGCAGGGCCACGGCGTCAACCTCGGCGATTCCGGCACGTCGTTCCGCGAGTCGCTGGCGCTCTTCGGCTACCCGATCAGCGAGGAGTTTACCGATCCCGCGACCGGCCTGACGGTACAGTACTTCCAGCGCGCGCGCTTCGAGTACCATCCGGAATTCGCCGGGACGCCGAATGTGGTGGAGTTGTCGTTGCTGGGACAGGCTGCCCTCGATCAAGCGCAAAACGGCGATCCGATCGCGGCGACTGAAGGCCTCCGCTCAGGCAAGAACGCGACCTCCGGTAAGAAGCAATCGACGCCCGTCGCATCAACCGGCACCGGCACCGGCTCCGGTCAGGTGCTCTTTGGGGTCTATCCGGGCGGCGGCAATGGCGAGGTCGGCTACGTAACGCCGCCATCGGCATCGCAGATCGTCGGCGCTGTAAATACCTTGCGCGGCGGTCGACCAGCGAGCGTGCATCTCTACACTGCCTGGAGCTGGTATAGCCAGTCCGCGCTCGACAGTGACATCGCCACCTACACCGGCGCCGGCTATTCCGTTTCCCTGACGATCAAGTACTCGCCGCCCAGCGGCCATGAGGGGGACAGTGCCGGGTTCGCGGCCTTCGTGCGCAGCGTCGTTGGTCGCTATGCGAGCAACGCTCGCGTCACCCGCTTTGTCATCGGCAACGAGGTCAACGTCGTGAATGGGAACCCGAGTTCCTCCGATGGCCCGATCGCCGGGGTGCGTGCGGCGACCATTCAGGGCGTTCTCGCCGCGCATGACGAGCTGGCGCGTTCGCACTCGAAGGCGAAAGTCGGGACCGATCTGGCGGTGCTCGAACGGAACACCGACGCCAGGTTCATGCAGGATCTGGCGAGTCAGGGCGGTCCGAGCTTCGTCTCGGCGATCGGTTTCATGGGGTTGAACGTCTACCCTGGTCTCTGGCCGGTCGGTAGCGGCGACGCCTACGGTGACATGGCGACCTATCTGACCAACGCGCGCTACACATTGAGCAGTGCGGGCTTCGGTTCGGGCGTGACGATTGAGGTTCTTGAAAACGGATATCCACCGCTCGATGAAACCCAGCAGTTGAACAAGCTCGATGGGTTTGTGCGCGCGGTGTGCGACAACGCCGGGAAACTCGGCATCAGCGGCTATTCCTGGTTCGATCTCTGGGATGCCAACACGTCGTCGACCAGTATCTACGATCACTACGGTCTCCTGCGCTCCGATCTTTCCCAGAAACCGGCATTCGCGCGCTACCAGCAAACGTTCGCCAGCACCTGCTCCGTCACGAACTAAGCAT
>JAICWZ010000327.1 GCA_025966355.1 Thermomicrobiaceae bacterium | reverse complement strand
CGTTCACCTACACCGTGCTCCTCTCACTGGAGGAACTCGGTTTCTGTGGCAAGGGCGAGGGCGGCGCCTTCGTCAGCGGTCAGCGCACGGCGCCGGGCGGAGAGTTCCCAATGAACACCAACGGTGGCGGACTCTCGTACACGCATTCCGGCATGTATGGCATGTTCGCGGTCATCGAGGGAGTACGCCAACTCCGGCACGACTATGCCGATCAGGGAATCCGCCAGGTACCGGATTGCGAGCTGGCGGTCGTTCATGGCACCGGCGGCGTGCTCTCGTCAGCCGGCACCACCATTCTGGCGAGGGGCTGATTCGATGGATTACAAGAAACCACTGCCACAGGCCGATCCGGTCACCGCACCCTTTTGGGAGAGCGTCAAGGCGCACGCAATGAAGATTCAGCGCTGCAACGACACCGGCAAGTTCTTCTTTTATCCGCGAGGCATGAGCCCGTTCACGCTCTCGGATAACATCTCCTGGGAGCCGGTCTCGGGTAAGGGCAAGATCCACGCCTTCAGCATCGTGTACAACAACCGTGCTCCAGGCTTCGCCGACGAGATCCCGTACGTCGTCGCCATGATCGAGCTGGACGAAGGCCCGCGCATGATGTCGAACCTCATCGACATCGAGCCGGACCCCGATCACGTGAAGATCGGCATGCCCGTCGAAGTCGTCTACGACGACGTCACCGACGAGGTAACCCTGCCGAAGTTCCGCCCAGCCTGATCATCAAAGTCAATTCATTGATAATGCGTACGTACCTATGTACGTACGCATTACCCTATCATTCTGATCTGCGGCTCAGAATGACGGAAAGAGTCGACAGGGCGACTGGCTGAAATGATACGACCGGACGCGTTGAATCAATCCGCCCGCTGATTCGCCGCACCCTCGGCCGCACGCACCTGGTGCAGCGCAGCCAAATAGTCGTCGCTCGGGTGGTCGAGACCGTCAGGCAGCGGGAAACCGATCGTGTCGACGAGGCCGCCGAGCCGGGCGCTGATCAGCCCACCAATGTCCGCATACGTGCCCGAGATGCAGAAGGCATCCAGCACGTCGTCAGGGACAACGCTCGGCAGGTCGCCCCAACGGTTCTGGGCGACCAGTTCACGTAATTTCGGGTTGAGATCCCCCCAGCCGTGATGCTCAAGCACCGGCAGGTAGGTGCGCGTCGAGGCGTAGAAGGAGATGCGATAGCGGGCGTCCTCGCGCGCTTTCGTCACCGCTTCTTCATCTAGGCCGGTCGCAATAAAACCAGTGCCGTTCAAGACGAAATCGTCGAGCGAACGCCCGGCCTTGCGCGCGCCCTGCTTGATATTCGGCCAGATGACGTCGCGCGTGTAGTCCGGCGTCGAGAAGGGATGCACGCGCAGACCGTCGCAGATCTCACCGGCCAGACGGATGTTATATTCGTTGACCGCCGCGATCTGGACCTTGATCGGACCAAACTCCGAGGGCGGCGGGCTGAACTCCGGCGTCATCAACGACAGGTTGTAAAACTTGCCGTGGAAGTTGAGCGGTTCTCCGGTGTCCCAGGTGTGCCAGATCGCCCGCATCGCCTGCACATACTCGCGCAGTCGGGGGCCGGGCGACACCCATTCCGTGCTGAAGCGGCGCTCGATATGCCCTTTCACCTGCGTACCGAGGCCGACGACGAAGCGTCCGCCGGAGAGATCACACAGATTGCGCGCCATATAGGCGACGACCGTTGGGCTGCGTGGGAAGGCGATCGCGACGGACGTCGTCAGATCAACGCGCTCTGTCCCCTCAGCCGCCAACACGAGCGGCAGAAACGGATCGCGCTTGAGTTCGGGCGTGCCGATGCCATCGAACCCCAGCCCTTCGATCGCGCGCGCGGTACCTGAAATATCCGACCACCGCACGTCCCCCAGCGTTGATTCAATGAACATCGTCTTTCCTGCTTTCGGTACATAGATTCAGGCGATCAGTCGTCTCCGCCAGAGCGGAGCGTTGGCACATCGAAATACCTCGCGGATACCAGTGTAGAAGGAGAACGTTGATCGTCAATGGTGCATCGCGAGATCGCTCCACTTTCGCACATCGTTTGGCTCTGCTAGCCTAACGGCGGCACCGGCTGTCTCTGTTTGAATGAACCAGCGCCTGACGGCAGAAGGGAATTTCATGCGCATCGATGTGCATACCCATTTCTACCCGCCCGCCTATTTAAAGGCGATCGAGCAGCATAGTGATCACGCCTCCATCTCGTATGACGACCAGGGTCAAATGCGCGTCAACTACGCGGGTGACTACAACGTGGTCGCGGGCGCGCATCGCTACGTCGACGTTCGACTACGTGACATGGACAACTTCGGCATCGACATGTCGATCCTCTCGCTGACGACACCCGGCGTGCATATCGAAAAGCCGGAGACCGGCGTCGCACTGGCACGCATCGCCAACGACGAGTACGCGCAAATGCTCAAGGATCACCCAGACCGTTTCCAATTTCTGGCGACGCTGCCGGCCCAGGCGCCGAACGAAGCGGCCAAGGAGTTGGAGCGCGCGGTCAACGAGCTCGGGCTCGTCGGCGGCATGATCTTCTCAAACATCAATGGCGTTACGCTCGAAAAGGAAGAACTCTGGCCGATCTACGAGGCGGCCGAAGCGCTTGGCGTGCCGCTCATGATTCACCCCACGAACCCGGCGTTCTCCGACTACATGAACGACTACCGGCTCGTCGCCCTCCTCGGCTTTGCCTATGACACTACGATGGCAGCTGTGCGCATGGTCCTCGCTGGCGTGCTCGATCGCTTCCCGAAGCTCATCCTGATCCAGACACACCTCGGCGGCGTTCTGCCGTACATGGCCGAGCGTGTCGAGCGCGGCTACAACATCTATCCGGAAATCGCCGGCAAGCTGGAACGAACGCCGATGGAGTACTTCCGCGAGATGTATCTCGATACCGTCCTCTTTGATCCTGAGGCGCTGAAGCTCGGACTGTCGTTCGCGGGAGAAGACCGCGTCATGCTCGGCAGCGATCACCCGCATCAGGTCGGCGATCTGCGGAAGTGCTCGATCGTTGTTGACCAATTGCCGGTCAGCCAGGAGATCAAGGAAAAGATCTTCGCCAGAAACGCGATGAAGCTCTTCGGAGTGAATCCGCCACGTTCGGCGTAAGGCGCCAGTGGCTATCGACTGAATCGGTCGACTGCTTGTATGATACTGGCGAGCGTGTTCGCGAATGCGTTCGCCAGGTCAGTCGTCAATAAACGGGGAGGAAGCCAAAGATGAGTCCGGCGCTTCGATTACGGTTGCCAGGGATTATCAATGTGATCCTGGGGCTTTGGTTGCTGCTCGGTTCGTTCATCGGCAAATTCGGGACCGTCG
>JAICWZ010000088.1 GCA_025966355.1 Thermomicrobiaceae bacterium | reverse complement strand
TTCCAGCGTGACCTCGCGTAGATTCGTTTCAACCCGCATTGTTCGCCCCCCTTCGATTCCGCTACCGTGCACCGTTCGATGCAACGACGAAGCACGTGGTCAGGCTCGGCGCTGCGCCGTGGGCGACGCAAACCCGCCCGCACTCGACCAGATGAATGACATGCGCCAGCACGGTTCCCGCCGCCTGTGGCCGAATGCGCGGCAGCACGTCCTGATACAACCGATCGGTGATCGCCTCGATCGTGTCGTTCCCGGCGGCGATCTCCTGATAAATCTCTTCTTCACGCCGCTCGCGATGCGCGATGTATTCCGCGATGCGCTCGTTCCCGTTCCGGATCACCGGGCCGTGCCCCGGATAGATCGTCTCGATCTCCCGCTGCTGGACCCGACGCAGCGAATCGAGGTAATCGCCCATCGACCCGTTCGGCGGGACGACGGCGATCGTCCCGTTGCCCGAAAGCAGATCTCCGGCGAAGAGCGCTTTCAGCGACGGTTCATAGAGGCTGATATGGTCGGGCGCGTGGCCCGGCGTTTCGATCACCTCGAGGTGATACGGACCGGCCGAGATGATCTCGCCGCCGGTCAGGAAACGATCGATATGCACGGTCATGTTGCGCTGCTTCATGAACGCTTGTGCGCGCTGATGAATCGCGACGGTCGGACCCATCAAATCCCGGATCACATCCGAGTTGCCCGAATGATCCTGGTGCGCGTGCGTCAGCACGATGCGTTCGAGCCGGTCGATCCCGAGTCGTTCGAGTGCCGTCAGCACAGTCGCACCGCCATCGTCGCTGCCGCTGTCGATCAAGAGCGCCGGACTGCGGCCGACAACATAGACGTTCGTCGGCTGGCCGCTCGGTCCAACGCTATTCGCCACGGCGACCGACCAGAGATCGTCCGCGATCTGACACGGTTCGGCATCGTTGGTCATCGGCCGCTCATCCCTCATTTCAATCGCCTCGACAACAACCGGCCGGCACAATCGTCGCACGTCGATTCCGAATCGCGTCAATGACTCCCGACCAGCTCTTCTCAGTCACGTCCAGCAGCGTGCGCATCGGATTGGCGGCGAGGTCCGCGGCGCTGTGGGCGTCGCTGCTGGCGATGACAGCGATGTCGTCGCGCGTCACGTCGAAGTCGCCGTAGCGATGATTCAGCCGCTCGATCGCGTCGATACCGGTCTGCTCGCGGAGCGAGGCGAAAAACGGGTGCGGCACGATCAGCAGCGTTTCTTCGTCCCGCTCTCGCGCCAGCGCGATCGTTTCGATCATGGAACGCCACGGCTTCAGCGGAGCCTGCAACCCGAGCACGACCAGATGTCCGTCATCGGTGGTGACTTCCATCCCGGCCAGCACGAACAGCGGCAGATTGCGCCGTTCGACCTCTTCCAGCGCCAGCAGGCCGGGTCGCAGATCGTCGTGATCGGTGACACCGATGACGTCGAGTCCGGCCTTGAGCGCGCCGTCAAGATGCCGGGCAACGAGGTCGGCGGTGTTGGCGCCGAAGCGGCCGTCGCCGATGGCGTGCGTATGCAGATCCGCGCGGAGACGGATAAAACCGCCCGGTCGATCACCATCAGACGTCATCGAACGCGGCGCCCCTTCGGGCTGTTGGCGATCACGCCTTCACGCGCCAGATCTTCGATCTCATCGTCGTGCAGTCCGAGCAGGTCGCGGAGCACATCTTCGGTGTCCTGCCCGAGCGTCGGCGCCGGTCGTTCGACGCGCGGCGGTGTTTCGGAGAGATGGTAGGGTGCCAGGCGCAGCGTCTGGTGTCCGGCGCGCGTATTCTCGATCGGCACGTAGTAGCCCCGATCGTTCAGGTGCGGATCTCCGAGCAGTTCGGCGCCGGTGCGCACCGCTCCCGCCCGAACCCCGGCGCGCTGCAAAAGCTCCATCGCTGCCTGCTTGTCGCGGCGGCTCGTCCACTGCTCGATGATCTCGCGCAACTCGTGTGCTCGTCCGCGCCGCTCCAGGTGCGTCGCGAAGCGCTCATCGGTCGCCAGTTCGGGCCGCTCGATCGCGGCGGCAAAACGCCGCCATTCTTCGTCTCCGGCAACGCTGATCGCGACCCAGCCGTCGTCGTCGGCACACCGGTAGCAATCGTTCGGCGCGAACTCCGGACGCGCGTTCCCTTGCTGGCGCGGCTGGCGGACGTCGATCGTATATTCGAGCACCTGTTCGCCGATCATCGTCGTAATCAGCTCACGCTGCGAGAGGTCGATATGGGTTCCCTTCCCGCTCTTGGCCCGCTGCCGGAGCGCCGCCAGCAGGATACCGGCGCCAAAGATCGAGGCGACCTGATCGGGGTAGTTCACCTCGCCGCTCGACCAGATCGGATGCGAATCCTCGTAGCCGGTGATCCCCATCAGGCCGGAGAGCGCGTCGAGCGTCGAGCCATACGAGCCGTAGTGGCTCTCCGGCCCGCCGCTCCCCTGGCTCCCAAGCGACAGCATCACGATGCCGGGATTCACCTCGCGCAACGTCTCGTAGCCGATGCCGAGGCGATCCATCACGCCCTGGCGGAAATTCTCGGTGACGGCGTCCGATTTCGCCACCAGTTTGAGGAACGTCTCACGCCCAGCCGGATGCTTCAGATCGAGACAGATACCTCGCTTATTGCGATTGACCATGTTAAACGACGGGGAGCGGTTCCAGGGGTCCGGCGGGCCGTCCGATGTATCAGCCGGTCCTTGTTGCCAGTAGCGGAATGGGTCGGGGTAGGTACCCGATTCGACCTTGATCACCTCGGCACCGAGGTCTGCCAGCATCTGCGTCGCGCATGCCCCGGCCGTGATGATCGTCAAATCAGCGATGCGAATGCCCTTGAGTGCCTGTTCCATGCTCCGCCTCTGCTCCCCGCTCTCTGACGGCATCGATCCAGCTCACTCGCCGGAACGCGACTGCTGCTGCAAGACGTCGGCGCCCTGGCCCGGATTCTTCTGCCCGGCGGCGAAGCGATCGAGCGCTTCCTTCGATGCCGATGACTGTTGACGCACGAGGTTGCCGATGTAGCCGCCATAAACGAGTCCGTCGTCCCAGGGCATCAGATCGAGATCGCGGATCGCCTTCTTGCCGAAGTCGATCAGAACCGGATCGAACTGGCAGATGTGCTGTGCCAGCGCCTCGGCCTCGGGCAGGAGCTGATCGTGCGGCACGACCGAGTTGACAAGTCCCCAACGCTCGGCGGTGTGCGCATCGATGCGCCGCGTCGTCAGGATCATGTAAGCCGCGTGCTTCGGCAGAATGCGTCGGATCGTCGCCGGGCCGGCCAGGCCGGGAAAGGTGCCGAAACCAAATTCCGGCATGCCGAACTGCGCCTGCTCCGAGGCGATCGCCAGCTCGCAGTTATGCGCCAGCGTCAGCCCGCCGCCGAGTGCGAAGCCGTTGACCGCCGCGATGCAGGCGGCCGGGTGCTTCCGCACCTCTTCGTTGGTGTCGACCCACGAATTACTGCCGTGCGCGTACTGGCGTTCGACGCCGTTTCCGCGCATCTCGCGGTTTTCCTTCAGGTCGACCCCGGCGCAAAAGGCCGGGCCATTGCCGGTGATGATCAGCACCTTGCAATCGTGCGAGTCATCAAGCGCGGCACGCAGTTCCGCCTGCGCGGCGCGGTTCATCGCGTTGCGCTTATCCGGGCGATTGAGCGTGATGATGCCGTAGCCCGGCTCCTTCTTCTCCAGCAGTACCAGTTCGCCATAACCGTTCGCGTTCGTGGCCATTGTCCAACCTCCCACTCAAGTGACATGAATTATCTGCTCGTGCGTGACTCTGAGGTTTCGGGAATTAACCAACCATTCCCGTAGGGGCGTCATTGATGACGCCCAGCGCGCCGTCCAGGCGGCGCTCGTCTTCCCCGCTCGCATCGGCGTATCCGTGCCATCCATAATGCGCTCGCCCAAGTCTCGCCTCGTGCATCCGCACATCGGCCGGGCGTCATCAATGACGCCCCTACGCGAGGAAGGGCGGTTCTCCCAGCGTCAAATCACCTCCTCGGATCGGTAGTGATCGATCTCTTCCGGCGAAAGCCCGAGCGTTTCACGCAGGATCTCCCCGGTCTGCGCACCCGGCAGCGGCGCCGGACTGGACGGCAAGTCGATGCCGCTCAGGTGGTACGGCAGACCAGGGTACCGAGCCTGCCCGGCGACCGGCTGCTCAAGCGCCTGCCAGAAGCCGCGCGCCTCGTACTGCGGTGAATTGAGCAGGTCATCGATGGTGGCGACGAAGCCGAGCGGTATCCCTTCGGCCTGCCCTTCTCGATAGATATCGAGCTTTTTGCGTGAAGCGAACCAGGGCGCGACCAGCTCGCGGATCTCATCGGCATACTTCGCCCGGCCCGGTCGCGTTGCGAAGCGTTCATCGTTCAGCGCCTCGATACCGGTGAGTTCCTGCAGCCCTGGGAAGTTCTGATCCTGGTAGACGAGCGCTACATAGCCGTCGAGTGCCGGCAGCACCAGCCAGTGCGAGTGATTGCCGACGCGGCGACGCACGCGGCCGTCCGCCTCGTAGTAGGCGCCGCTCTTCCATTCGACAAAGGCGACCGTCTCGATCAGCGACACGTCGATCAGTTGCCCGCGCTCGCTGCGATCACGATAGGTAACAGCCGCCATCATCGCCGTAAAGGCGCTCAGCCCGCCGGCGTACTGCACCTGCGAGCCGCCGAGCGAAAGCGGCTCCCGCTCGGGAAAGCCAACCATGTTGAGCAGCCCGCCGAGCGCGCCGACGACGAGATCGGATGTCCGCAGATCCCGATACGGCCCGTCCTGCCCAAACGGGGTGATCGCGGTGACGACGAGACGCGGGAAGCGTTCGTGGAGCTGACCGTATGGAAATCCCCAACCGGCCAACACGTCGGGGCTGAGGCCGTCGATCACGATATCGGCCGAGGCGAAGAGCCGCCCCAGGATCTCCTGTCCACCAGCTGTATCCAGCGCGCAGGTGATGCTCTGCTTGCCGCGATTGAGATGCAGCCAGCCGGCGCTCACCTTCAACCCCTCGGCGTCCCGGCCGACCAGCGGTTCTGAACGATAGAACGCACCGCCGCCCAGCGCATCGACGCGGATCACCGTGGCGCCGAGATCGGCCAGCAGTTTTCCGGCGTAGGCGGTCGCGATGGTATCGCCAAGTTCAATGGCGACCAGATCGTCAAGCGGCAGCGGAGCGATTGCAGTCATGAACGGTCCTTACGCCGGTACGAAATACGGCACCGATTGCTCATCGGTCGCATCCTCGAACTCAACCTTTACCTGGAGATCACAGTGCACATCTTTATCGTCAATGCCGCGGAGCGTCGACATCATCATGACGCCCTCGTCCAGTTCGACCAGCGTCACGTTGTATGGCAGTTCGTCCTCGAACGCCTTGAAGTAGCGCTGGTGGAAGACGACCCACGACCAGACCTTGCCGCGTCCCGAAACCGCCTTCCAGGCGTAATCGCGAGACAGGCAGTTCGGGCAATGCGTCGAGGGCGGATACCACTGGTGGCCGCACTCGTTGCAGGTCTGGAGTCGCAACTCTCCCTTCTTGGTCCCCTCCCAGAAGGGCGCGTTCAGCTTGGTTATCGGCGGCAGCGGCTTCGTGTACGCGGAAACGTCGGTAGCCATCGGCGTTCTCCTTTCTGGAGCGTTCAAGCGGCTAGTTATGCAGAATATGGGCGTTACAGATCGGTGCCGGGCAGGTGTAGAAGCCGACCTTCGCGTTCTTGACCTGGCGCTCGCCGGCTTGCCCGCGCAATTGCCGCACCGCTTCGATTGTGAGCGCGTGCCCCTGCATATAGCTTTCGGCCGTATGCCCGCCGCTGGTATTGACCGGCAGATCACCGTCGAGCGCGATGCGCCCGTCCTGCGCCCATTTGTGCGCCGTGCCTCGTTCGCAGAATCCGTAACCCTCCAGCGCGAAGAATTGGGTCGGTGTGAAGTTGTCGTAGAGTTGCGCGAAATCGATTTCGCTCGGGGTCACGTCGGCGGTCTTGTAGAGTCGGCCCGCGATGTCCTGCATCGCGCCGAAGAAGAAGTCGTGGGTGGTGTAGTAATTGGTCAGATCGGTCGCCGAGTAGGAGGCGCCGATATAGACCGGCGGCTGCTTGAGCGTCTTGGCTTTTTCGGCGGTCGTGACGATCGTGGCCACGCCGCCGTCGTTGATGATGCAGTAGTCGAAGAGGCGCAGCGGCTCAGCGATATAGCGCGCCTGCATGTACTCTTCTTTGGTAATCGGCTTCTGGAAGACGGCATTCGGGTTTTTGGCACCGTTGGCGCGGTTGTTAATGGCGGCGGCAGCCAGCGAATCCTCGCTCGCGCCGTAGAGGTACATGTAGCGTCGCCACATATGCGCGACGGCCGCACCCGGCGAGGTCATGCCATACATCGCATCCCAGGCGGCCGGCGAATCGGGCGAAAAGACTCCGCCGTAGCGATCACCGACCGAGCGGCCATTGTTCCCGTAAACGATCGCGACCGTTTCGGCCTGGCCGGTGACAATCGCCATCACGGCATATTGCAAGGCGACCCCGGCCATGCGGCCCGAGCCTTCGAGCTGGTTGACCAGACGCAAATGATGCAACCCGACGACGTCGGCCATGCGCGCATACGAGGGTGTGCGCACGCAGAGCAAGCCGTCGATATCGTTCTTATCGATTCCTGAATCGTCGATGGCAGCCTTCAGCGCGTCGGCCGCCAGTTCGTACGACGTGCGCTCTTTATCCAGATCGCGGTACATCGCGCCGAAGTTGGTGCTGCCGATGCCGACGATCGCCGTCTTGTCCCGGATATTGATCTCGGCCATACCTCGAACCTCCCTCTTGCGACCAACGGTCGCCGAAAAGCGGCAAACCCTCACCAGACCCGAGCGGCCTCTTCCGAAGCTACTCGCGTTTCATCGCATCTGCGGAGGCTTAACCTCCCTGGTCTATCGCGTTCGTTCGCGCGGCGCGAGAGCATTCACGGCGTATCGTGCCCGTCCGGCCCGGTTCCGTTCCGCGCGTGCCCATCCTTCGACTCGTCTTTTTCCGTTGGGAAATGAAAGGTCGCACTGTAACGGAAACGATCGGCGCGGTGCCAGACCTTGGCGAGGTAAATTGGGCCGCCATCGACGTCGTAATAGACGCGCGCACCATGCAGGATGGGTGAACCGATTGGGATATCGAGCTTCTCGGCCAGAATGGCATCGGCCAGCGTCGCTTCAATCGTCTGGCGCGCCTCGGCGATGCGGTTGTCCAGTTGCTTGTTGAGCACTTGCGTGAGCCAGTCGCTGGAAAGATCACCGATGCTGATGAGATCACCGATAGCGTGCGGGATGAAGTCGAGCACATAGACATATGGCCCGGAAGGATCGGCGATGATCCGCTCGATCTGC
>JAICWZ010000281.1 GCA_025966355.1 Thermomicrobiaceae bacterium | reverse complement strand
GTGCCATGCTCGCGCATGAGCAGCAGCTCGGTGTGACCGCCCGATACGATCAGGCAGACGACCGGGAAGGTTGGTGGCGTCCAATCCGTGTCATCGTCCGGTCGCAGCCAGTTGGCGTAGATATGCCCTTCGAGGTGATTGATCGGGATAAGTGGCAGATCTCGACTCCAGGCGAGTGACTTGGCGACGTTGACTCCGACGAGCAAGCTGCCTGCCAGTCCCGGACCTTCGGTCACCGCGATCGCGCCGATCTCGTCGAGCGACGTCTTTGCTTCTTCGAGCGCCAGATCGATCGTCGGAACGATCGCGACGATATGCCGGCGCGAGGCCAGTTCGGGCACGATGCCGCCATAGCGTTCGTGGAGATCGATCTGCGACTGGATAATGTTCGCATGAACCCGGAGTTCGCTGTCCACGACGGCCGCGGACGTCTCGTCGCATGACGTTTCGATACCGAGAATCTTCATGAATCACGCATCTCGATCTCAATCCCCGAATCGCGAAAGCGGGCGAATAAGCTTTCGCGCAGCTCTTCGATGCGCTCACGATAATCGGGATCGCGAAGCGAGGCCGACCACATGATGTCGGCGTCCTCGCCGTTGTCGGAATAGTAGTGGCGCCGCACGCCCTGTCGGGTGAAGCCGTATTTGACGTAGAGCGCCTGCGCCGTGCGGTTCGAGACGCGCACTTCGAGCGTCACCCACTGACCGTCGCGTCGAATCGCCGCCGCGAAGAGCGTCGAGAGCAGCAGTTCTCCAAGCCCCTGGCCGCGAAACTCCGGCGCCACGCCGATCGTCGTGACGTGGCTTTCGTCAAACAAAATCCACATACCGGCGAAGCCGATGATTGGATCGGTTACGCGCCGCTCGGGGCGACGCAGGAGCGGCAGCAGAAGCAATCGACCACGAGGTTCCGCGACGGTTGCCTGCTCAATGGAACTCTCTTGCCGCTGGCGCAAGACGATATAGTGATTCCCCTCCGGATTGCGGAGTTCACGCCGGTAGGCGGATTCCGGCCAGGGATTCGAAAAACAGCGCCGTTCGACCCGCGAAACCTCGGGGATGTCTTCCAAACGCATCGGCTCGATGTAGTAGCTGCGTTCAGCGTCTCGCTGGTCGTCGTTCACGTCAGTCCTTGCTCCGAACTGCTGTCTTCGCGTCAGGTTCATTGCTGGCCGAGGAAGCCGCGCCGTGGACGTAGATCGGCTCCAGCGATTCGAGCGGATCGGTATCGTCCGCCTGCCAGCGTCGATAGCCGATCTCAGCCAGATACGATGGGCGCCGCATCCGCAACGCGGGCGATGGCAAGACCGCGAACGATTCGTCGCCGAGCTTCGCCGCGAGTTCGCCCGGCATCTCGCCGACGATGATCGTCCGCTCAGTCAGCTGTCCGGTAACGGCGTCGAACGATTCATTCCGTAGGTCGGTTGTCCGGACCCAGCGGCCGTTCCGGTGCCGATAATCGGCGTAAACCGCACGACCTCGACCAGCGCGCACGAAGGCGCGAATCGGCGAGCGACTCGCCGCATGCGGATAGGCGGCAATATCGAGCGTGCCGACGCCGCAGATCGGAATGCGCAGCCCATAGCCGAGCCCTTTCGCGACGCTCAGCCCCACGCGCAGGCCGTTGAAACTGCCTGGACCGATCGCTACTGCGATGGCGCCAAGATCACGCAGTTCAACACGTGCCAGCGAGAGCAGGTGCATGATTTCTACGCTCAGCGTCGATGTTTGGTTGCGGCCGGCGTTCCAGGTCAATTCGCTGAAGTCATCACCGTCGTAGAGCGCCACCCCGCTCCGCTCGGTTGAGCTATCAATCGCGAGAATGGTTCGACCTTGGTTGAGCACCAAAGACCTCCGCTCGAAGCCCATCGACGACTTCGGAGTAGTGATTGCCGGCTGGCCGAAAAACAAGGCGTCGCTTGGCGTCCGAAAGATGGCGCAGTTCGATCAACAGGTAGGTATCCAGCGTCGCCGGTGGCAACCGCTGCGGCCATTCGATCGCGACAACCGCGGACTCGTCGTCCAAATACTCTTCGTAGCCGAACGTGTCAAGGTCGGCGACGCCCTCCAGCCGGTAGAAATCCAGATGATAAAGGGCGACGTCCTGACCCGCCACAGTCCGGCCTGCATGTTCCGCTGCCAGAGCGAACGTCGGGCTCTGCACATAGTCCTCGACGTTCAAGCCACGCGCGATCCCCTGTACCAGCGTCGTCTTGCCGGCCCCAACCTGCCCCACGAGCAGCACAATATCGCCAGGTCGCAAATGGCGCCCGAGGCGATAGCCGAGTTGCCGGGTCTGGTCGGGACTATGCGAGATGATGTCAATCGCCGGCCGCCTCGGCGGCATTGTCAAGTTCCTTCCGAGCCGTTTTCAGCAAGTGACGCACAAACGCGTAGCGGGCAGTCAACCCGCTTCGATGACCGCCCTTGATAATAGCCCACTTCGCAAGCCGAATGCGAGAGCGCGAATCAGTCGAGCGGAGGGCGCTGCTCCGCCCAGGGGCGCGCCGCTTCGAAGGCTGCCGAGGCGCGCAGAACCGTCGCATCGTCGCCGAAACGGCCCGATGATAACAAGCCGGCTTCCACCGAAACCCTACGTGAGGGATTCCGGCGAGTAGATCGTGAGCCCAGGAATGAGTGCGAAGTCCCTGCGATTGTAGGTGACGAGTTCGAGGCCGTGTGCGATCGCCGTCGCCGCGATCAGCAGATCCATATCGCCGATCTGTTGGCGATGATGCCTCGGAAGTTGTCCACGCAAGATCGCGAAGCGTTCTGCGATTACCGTGGTGAGCACCAGCAGATCCTTGCCGTCCAGGAAGGCAGTAAGCGACGCTGCCGCGGCAAGCGGATCACGCGCGTAGTACGCACCCTCGAAGAGTTCACCATACGTAATGACGCTGACCGCCAACCCATCTCCGGCGCGGTCAATCAGGGTTTTCGTTGCATCCGAGTCGCCATGGAGAACCTGAATCGCCCAGTCGGTGTCGACCAGAACGCCCGTCATAAAGTGACGGACGGGCGACCGGCGACGCGACGGCGACGGCGAACGTATTCTGTGAACGCGTCAGCGTCGATGAGATCGTGCCAGCCACCAGCCGCCTGGCGAATCCCGGCAATCGAACGGGCGACTTGCTCTGGCGAGGGTGTACCTGCCATCGGAGCGTCTACGCGATTGAGGCGATAGCGTATGCCATCACGCTCCAATTCAAGCGGCACATCACCAACCGCGTCCAGCAAGCGATCAAGTTCGCTGTCTGGCCGAACATGAATCGTTTTTGGCGTCTGCACCATCTGAACCTCTCCTCGCATGCAGACAAATTATGACATATCAGATCGGGTAAAGCCTTGCGCTTCAACACGGCACATATTCAACGCTCAAGCCGTCTGAATTGCGGGCCAAGTCTTTCCCGAAAACGCACGCGTCATCGATTTTGGCGCTCAGTCGAGCGGAGGACGCTGCTCCGCCCAGGGACGCGCCGCTTCGAACGCCGCCGAGGCGCGCAGCACGGTCGCATCGTCGCCAAAACGGCCGACGATCTGCAAACCGACCGGAAGTCCGTCGGAGGCGAAGCCGCAGGGTACGGTCGCGGCCGGCTGACCGGTGAGATTGAAGACGTACGTGAACGGTGTCCAGCTGAGATAGGTCGTCTCCCGGCCGTTTACCGTTCCCGGTTGATCGGCACCAACCGCGAAGGCCGTCACCGGCACGGTTGGCGTCAGCAGCAGATCGTACGGCTGAAAGAAGCGAAGTACCTGTTCGACGAACTGCGCCTTGCG
>JAICWZ010000044.1 GCA_025966355.1 Thermomicrobiaceae bacterium | reverse complement strand
GACGCGGCGCGGATCGTTGGCGATCCCCCGTTCGCCGCCCGCGAAATCCCCCGCCGGCAAGTTAAAAAGCACCTGGGTCAGCCCGTTCCGTTTCAACGCCTGCTCAATGGCCGCGATATCCTCATCGTATGGGAAAAGGAACTCGACGCCGGTGAAGCCGGCTGAAGCTGCCCGATCGAAGCGTTCGAGGAACGGGTATTCGGTAAAGAGCATCGTCAGGTTCGCGGCAAAGCGTGGCATGCAACCCCCCAATCGTTCCGCTGCGGCTCATTGCCCCGACGCGACAGTATCGCAAGGAGCGCGACAGGGCCGCAATGCCCATACTGCCGCGAAGCGGCGCGATGGTTTATCATCCAGCAGAAGTATCGACGATAAGGCATCTGCTTGGGGGAGGTACGCCATGGCGAACGCGCCGCTCCGCGTCGGGTTTATCGGGCTGGGCACGATCGGCCAGGGTGTCGTCCATCTGCTCGAAGAACGACAGATCGACAGCATCGAAATTATCGGAGCGCTGGTCCGCGACCCGAACCGGCTGCGTACCGTCGACACGCCGCTCGTCGCGACGCTCGATCAGCTGCTGGCGCTGAAACCGGATGTCGTCGTCGAGATCGCCGGACACGACGGCCTGCGCGAGCACGGTCCGGCGACGCTGCGGGCCGGGTTCAATCTGATCGGGGTCAGCGTTGGCGTGATGGCGCATGACGAGGTGCATCAGGCGCTGCTGGATGCCGCCGAAGAAGGCGGCACCCGCATGAAGGTCGCCTCCGGCGCCGTTGGCGCGCTCGACGCGATCGCGGCCGCGCGGCTCGGCGGGCTGGAGCGCGTGACCCACACGGTGCGCAAACCGCCGAAAACGCTGCTCGGCCCGGATGCCGCGCCGCTCAGCGCACCGCGGACCGTCTTCTCCGGCTTTGCCCGTGAGGCGGCGCTCAAGTATCCCGAAAGCGTGAATGTCACCGCCGCCGTCAGCCTGGCCGGCCTCGGCCTCGACCAGACGCGGGTGGAGATCATCGCCGATCCGGGCGTCACGCGAAATCAGCACGAGATCGCGGCTGAGGGAACCTTTGGCCAGCTCCGCTTCGAGATACGCGGCATCCCAACCGACGAAAATCCGCGCACCGGACGGCTGGTTGCCATGAGTATTCTCAGCACGCTGCTCGGGGAGCGAATGCCGATTTACGTGGGGTAAATGAGAAATCGAGGAGAGCGATGGCCGATATTCGAGGCATCCTGATTGATGTCGATGGCGTGCTCCGCATCGACACCGACCCGATACCGGGCACAATCGAGGCGCTTGCCGATCTGCGACGGCGCCAGTTCCCGTTTCGCCTCCTCACCAACACGACGGTGCGTACACGCCACTCACTTGGCGCATTGCTACGCCGTATCGGCTTCGACGTCAATGACGAGGAGATCATCACGGCGGGAGCCGCCACCGCCGCCTATCTGCGTCGCCGCTTCCCCGGCCAACCGTGCTATCTGATCACCACCGGCGACGTGGCCGACGACTTCGAGGGTGTGCCCTTGACGAACGGCATGGACGCCAAAGTCGTCGTGATCGGCGGTGCCGAGCACAACTTCACCTACGCCGCGCTCAATCACGCTTTCCGGCTGCTCCTCAACGGCGCCACGCTCGTCGCCATGCATCGCGGCAAATACTGGATCACCGCCCAGGGACCGACGCTCGACGCCGGTGCGTTTATTCGCGGACTCGAATACGTCACCGGCAAGCGCGCCCGGCTCGTCGGCAAACCGGCCGCGCCCTTCTTCCGCGCCGGTTTCCGCTCGCTCGGCCTGCCGCCGGAGGAGGTCGCGATCGTCAGCGACGATCTCCTGCAGGACATCATGCCGGCCATGCGGCTCGGACTGACCGGCATCCTCGTCCGCACCGGCATCTTCACCGAAGCGGACCTCGAAGCGGCCCAACCCGACTCCGTCATCGACTCGTTCGCCGAGATTGGCGACGTACTCTAGGAGACGAGTATCTCGCGCAGAGACGCAGAGATTTCTAAATTAAGAACTCTGCGTCTCTGCGTCTCCGCGCGAGATACTCGTCTCCTCGTTTAGCATCCAGCCAGCCGGGCGACGATCGGTGCCAGCTGGTCGACATCCTGGTCGGAGACGATGTAGTAGGAGAAGCCGTATTCGTCCCGGCGCCGAACGAGCGTATCGATCATCTCGTCTTCGCTGCCGAAGAGCAGCGACGGCATCGCGAGCACGTCATCGACGGTGACGCCGTTCCAACCGCGTTCGGCGATCAGTTCAGCGGCGCGTTGACGCGGATCGTCGGTTTGCAGGAGCGTCGGGACGAGGCTCAGTTCGATGTCGTCGTAGCGCTCGCCCGCGCCCGTACGAATCCAGTCGAGTTTTTGGCGAACGGCCGGCGCCAGACGCTCAGTCGCATCGTCTTGCACGCTGCCGCTCGCGACCGAAGTTGTCAGGATACTGACAATGTCCGCCTCGCGACCGGCAAGTGTCAGCAATCGCCGCTTGCCGCCACCGATCAGCAACGGCGGCTGCGGTCGCTGTGCCGCGCGCGGAAAGTTCGCCAGCTCGTCGATCTGGTAGTGTGCTCCGGCATGGCTTAACGCGCCGTCCGCAAAGAGCCCCTTGAGCACGGCGATCGACTCCTCCAGTCGATCGATGCGCAATCCGGCACGGTCGTAGTTGAGTCCGGCCGCGTCGTACTCGCGCCGCATCCAGCCGGCGCCGAGGCCAAGCTCGACGCGCCCGCCCGAGAGCAGGTCGAGTGTCGCGATCTCCTTGGCGAGGAGCGCCGGGTGGCGGAAGTCGTTGTCGATCACCAGCGTACCCAAACGCAACCGGCTCGTGATGCCGGCCGCCGCCATCAGCGCGATCAATGGCGCGAATTGCTCACCGAAGAAATCTGGCGTCAGGTGATCGCGAATCAAGAACGTTGAATAGCCAAGCTCCTCGATCCGCCGCACATGGGCGACCCATTCTTCGGCCGGCAGCGGCGTCTCGTTGATCACTCCGAAGCGAAATGGTTTTTGATTGGCCACGTAGCATCCTCTCGATCGAGCCTGTTGTACCGGTCTCGATCGTAGCGGGCTGCGTTGGCCGGAACTATCCGATGCTTGCGCTCAAAATGGTTAGCCCGTAGGACACGCCTCGTGCGCTGCGCGCACATCGGCTGGGTTTGATCAATCAAACCCCTACGGTGTAGGGCGCGTCATTCATGACGCCCACGCGCCCGTCAGGCGCGCCCCGTCCTCCCCGCGACACCCAGCGCACGTTTCCGCGAACAACTCGTACAATTCGCCAACGACCTCACGCTTCCTCCCCGAACGCGGTCTTCAGCGCGGCGCGGGCGACCGACGCGTAGAGGGTCTCGAACAGTTGCGGGAACGGGCGGCGGCTATCCCAGAAGTCGGGCGGCCCGAGCCATTTGACCGCCTCAGCGATGACCGCCGGTTGCTCGAACGAGAGCGGCGCGATGAGCGGTTCAACGGCCGGCACCCAGTAGGCATCGAGTTGTTCTTCGAGCGCCGGGCCATTATCCGGCGGGGCTGGCGCGACGGTTGAGACGGCCGGTTCGGCCACGGGGGTGTTGCTCAGCGCGCGCCGCTCGCGCAGGGCGGCCAGCGCCGTCTCCTTTTCGCGACCACGCAGACGGAAGATGAGAAACGGATCGTCGTCGAACGCTTCGCCAAGCAGGTAGTAGACGGCGGCCACATGCTTGCACGGATTGGCCCAATCGGGACAGCTACAATCAGTATGGAGATCCGATTCGGCTTCGGGAAAAAGGCTGACCCCGGTCGCGACGAACGCTTCTTCGATGTTCTGAGGCATCTCCCCGACGAGCAGCTTTGCCGCGAAGCGCGCCTGACCGGCCATGATGTCGAATGCCCGCTCCCACTGCTCGTCAGTGAACGGTTGCAGCCGGATCTCGATCGCATAGGGAGATGGCCAGCTGCCGATCACGCTCGCCGTAATGATCCCCGGCTCGATATCGAGCGACAGCACATGACCGTTACGCGCATACGAACGCCCGCGCTGTAAGCGGTTCGGATCGACCAGCGCATCGAGCACATCGGCCCAGCGAGCGCCCCACCAGGTTTGGCCGAACTTCTGGCCGCGCCCGGTTTTGGCCCGGATGCCATTGGCGGGCGGTCGCGGCCCGCGCGGGCGCGAATCGTATTGCCACCAGTTCATCGGTCCTCCTTCGCTCAGGCCAGCGCCTCACTGCGTAGCCGGAAGAGATCGCGCAGTTCGTCGTTCGACATTTCGGTGATCCAGTTTTCGCTCGTGCCGACAATCGACTGCACCAGCGCCAGCTTGCGCGCGATCATCTCGTTGATCTGCTCTTCGACCGTGCCGGCACAGATGAATTTGTAGACCTGCACGTTGCGCGTCTGACCAATGCGGAAGGCACGGTCGGTCGCCTGATTCTCGACCGCCGGGTTCCACCAGCGATCGAAATGAAAGACGTGGCTGGCGCGTGTCAGGTTCAAGCCGGTGCCGCCCGCTTTGAGCGACAGAATGAAGGCGAACGGCGCGTGCGGATCGTTCTGAAAGCGCTCGACCATGCGATCGCGGTTGAGCCGTGACGTGCCGCCATACAGGAAGAAGACGTCGTCTCCGAAGGTTGCTTCGAGGTGCGCCTTGAGCATCTTTCCCATTTCGGAGAACTGAGTAAAGATCAGGGCGCGCTCACGGTTGCCACGCACCTCTTCCAGCATCGCGGTTATGCGATCGAGCTTGCCGGAACGATTGGCCAGATCGCTGCCGTCTTTGAGAAATTGGGCCGGGTGATTGCAGACCTGCTTGAGCATGGCGAGCGTCGCCAGCACGAGCCCGCGCCGGTTGATCCCCTCGGCGTCTTCGATCTTCGCCAACGAATCGCGCACCACCGCTTCATAGAGCGTCGTCTGCTCGCGTGACAGCGAACAGTAAACATCCATCTCATTTTTGGCCGGCAGATCGCTGATGACCGTCGGATCGGTCTTGACCCGGCGCAGAATGAAGGGGCTGACAAGCGATTTGAGTCGCGCCGTCGCCTCCTGATCCTGCACCCGTTCGATCGGGCGGGCGAAGCGCGTGCGGAACTCGCTCTGCGAACCGAGATAGCCCGGATTCAGAAAATTGAACAGACTCCAGAGTTCGCTCAGCCGGTTCTCAATCGGCGTGCCGGTGAGCGCAATGCGATAGCCGGCGTTCAGTCGTCCGAGCGCCTTCGCCTGGCGCGTTGCCGGATTCTTGATGTTCTGCGCCTCGTCCACGATCAGGTCGCCCCAGTCGATTTCGGCCAGGTAGCGCTCATCGCGCGGCACCAGCGCGAACGAGGTGATGACGATATCGTGTCGCGGCGCCAGGTCCGTCAGATCTTCTTTGGCGCGCTGGCTGCCGTGGTAGATCAGCACGCGCAGATCGGGCGCGAAACGCTCCAGCTCTCGCATCCAGTTACTGACGACCGAGGTCGGACATACGAGCAGCGCCGGCTTCTCCTGACCGTTCGCGCGCTCGTGCAGGAGCAACGCGATCGTCTGCACGGTTTTGCCGAGGCCCATGTCATCGGCGAGGCAAGCGCCAAGGCCGTAACCACGCAGGAACGAAAGCCAGGAAAAGCCGGTCGCCTGGTAGGGCCTCAACTCCCCCTTGAAGCCGGACGGCAGATCGAGATGTTCAAGCTGTCGTGGATCACCAGACCGTGCGAGCAGCTCGTGAAACCAGCCCTCGGCCTCCACCGTCGTGACCGACAGACCGCCGATCTCCTCGGGTGCCAGCGCCAATTGCAGCGCTTCGCTGACCGACAGCGCCCCATCGTCCTGCTGCTTCTGCCAGAGCGTGCGCAATTGCGAGATCTGATCCGGCTGCAGCTCGACCCACTGCCCGCGAATCTGCACGAGCGGGACTTTCAAGTGCGCCAACTGCTCAAATTCGGCCGGGGTCAGCGCATCATCACCCAGCGCGAGTTGCCAGTCGAAGCGCAACATCCGGTCGAACGAGAGGCCGGCCACCCCGCCATCGGCACCGGACGACTGATGTGAGGACACCTTCGCCTTGATCCCGAGTTTCGCGGGCAGGCCGGGCAGCAGCACCCCGCAACCGGCGCTCCGTAAGAGCAGCGCCGTTTCGCTGATGAACTGATACGCCTCCGCCGCGGTCAGCCAGCAGGCATCCGGCTGGGCGACATCCAAACTGTCGTCGATCGGCGGGAAGAGGCGCGCCGCCAGACCCAACGCCAGCAGCAGCCGTTCCTGCGCTTCACCGAAGGTTCGATCGAAGAACGTAAGGCTCTCGCCGCGTGCCTGCCAGACCGTCGCGGCCGGAACCAGCAAGCTCGGATCATCGCGCGCCTGCAGGCAATAGCGGAGCGCCCAACCGCGCGCATCGGCATCCGCACCGGCGATACTTCGCCCCGCCTGTTCCAGCTCAGCGGGTGGTTCCAGCCGGAAACAGACGCGGTAGTTCTCACCGGCCGCGCGATTCGATGCCCGCATCCAGGCGGTGTATTGCTCGACGAATGACGCGGGTAACGCCACGTCGCGCTGCCTGGCGCTGAGCGCGAGCAGCCACCGCTCGGCGATCGACGTATCGAAACGGGAGAGCGACGGCAGGCGGGCATGTTCGCGCACGAAGCGATCGATCGACTCTTCGAGAAAATCGTCAACGAGTGCTCGGGGCGAGGCGGCATCCTGCCCGGGGGCGCGCGTCACGGCCCGCGCCACCGGCGGCAGCGCGGCGATGAAGCGTTCGCGCTGCTCGATCTCGGCGCTCGTATCAAAGAGCGGGCGCCAGCATGCCCGAGCCTGATCGCCGGTGATCAGCAGATCCGGCCGGAAACGCTGCCGCGCCAGCTGGGCAAGGCTGAAACGCGCCAGCGCCGCCCAGTACCGGAGATCCGCCGCGATCGCGACCCCCGGCGTGTCGTCATCGTCACCCGGTAGCGCCAGCAGCAGCCCAAGCGCGTCCAGCACCGGCACCAGCACGACCGTCACACTCCAGACGCTGAGCGACGGGGATATGTCGTGTTGAATATCGAACAGCCAGGGTTCGGACGGCTCCGGCGCCGCTCCACGTGACGGCAGGCGCACGATCACCGTACCTGGCTTATGGTGGATCGCGAGACCGAGCGTTTCGCAGGCACGCCGCAATTCGGCCGGCCCGGCGGCAAATGGGTGTTCCGGTGTTTCGTTCGCCCCGCGTTTCGCCCGTGCCCGGCGTGACTTCGTCGTCTCGGCCCAGAGCGCCAGCGCTGCTTCGTTGCGCTCGGTGGCCGGCAGCCAGCCACCATGCAGGGTAATCATGCGCTCGTGCCTCCCGGTCCTCGCGAATCCCGGCCCGTATCAACGCCTCTGACCAGCAAGGTTTGTACCGAACCATCATGGAACAGATCACGATTCCCGATGCCGGAGCAAGAGCAATACCACTTTTCGCGTATTCAGCGACCGCATTGCGTCATTCATAATAGCGCCGGATTCTGTACATACATGTCCTCAGGTAGCCGGCACGATCGGGCCAGGAACAGGAATAGGATAGGCATTCCGCAGGTGGCTCGTGTCAACCCGATTGCCGAGGGCGATGGAGCGCACATACGTCGATGCCAGGCGGCTGGCGGAAGGGTGGGAATACAGATGGCAGGTTTTCGTAACGTCGTGTCGACCTTGCTGCCGGACGGGCAGGAGGTTATGGGCCCCAATGTATTGCTCTGGCACTATCCCAACAATGACATTATGAACGGTTCACTGCTGACGGTCGAAAGCAATCACTTTTGCGTCCTCAAGTCGCGTGGCGCGATCCTCAATGTTTACGAGACCGGCCAGTATCCGGTCGAAACGCCGCAGAAAGTTCTCTTTGGTTCGTTGCAGCAGGCGTTCTACGGCGGTCAGAGCCCCTGGCAGTATGAGGCGCTCTACATCAATCGCGCCAAGCTCGTTCTCAAAGCGTCCGGCACGGCGCTCTCGCGCGAACTGGCGCTGATGACCTACGACGTCGACTACTACATCCACGTCACCTCGAAAGAGGATGCGGCGCTGGTCGTGCAGCATATGCCGTATCGCGGGCACGCGCTGACGACCGAGGAGGTCAATGTCTACGCCGGTCCGGTTGTCGAGCAGGCGATCAATCAGGTCGTGCAGGTAACGCCGCTGGAGCAGGTCAACGAACGGATTCACGATCTGACCCAGATCGTGCACGAGCACCTGCAGGAGTTCCTGAGCGGCTATGGCATCACGCTCGATATGGTCAAGGTGCTCGTCTTCCCGGGCGACGAGCGCATGCGCCAGCTCATCTCGCTCAAAGCGTTCGGGCTCTCCGAGATCGATGCGGTGCGCTACTACACCGCGATCATCATGGCCGAAAACGGCGTGATCTCGGCGCCGAACATGGCGATCGGCGAGGCATTCCATCTCGGCGGCGTCATCCCGAATACGCCGGTGCCGATGATGACGCACAGCGCGCCGCGACCGCAAGCCGCGCCGGTGCCGCGGCCGCCTGCGGCGGCGATCATTCGGCCCGAAGGCGAGCGCTAGGCGTGGCAGACGCAATCCGCCGGCAGCTCGATCTGCTCATGAACGCCTACGGCTACAACCTGTACGAGAAGAAGAACCGAGCGCGTGCCGACGATCTGATCGTGCGCGAAACGGCCGCCGGTGCGCTCAGCGCGGCGGCCAATTCACTCCGCACCCTGCGCACTGAGTACCGGCGTAGGTTCGTTCCGGCGCTGACACGCGACAGCCCCGAGCCGTCACGCGCGCATCTCGATCGGCTCTCGGGAATCGCGAATTTGCAGGAACGCGTCGCCGGGCTGGAAACGCGTATTCGCAGCATGCCCGTGCCGGCGCAGGATCGCGCCTGGGAGAAGTTCCGCGACGAGCATCAATTGCTGAACGACCTGCTGCTGCGCGACTACAACCTGATCACACCCTGCCAGAAGCTCCGTGAGCAATTGCGCACCGTCAAAGTCGAGGCCTGGGGCGACCAAGCGATCGCCGAAGCCGAAACGCTCGTCGACCAGATCGACGACGCCATCCGCACCCGCGCCGACTTCCTGCAACTGGCGGGATAAACTGGCTCGCCGTGCGCCGCCGTTTCGTAGGGGAGCAACCCGTGTGTTCCGTCGGTCGCCGTCGTAGGCGACCGCCTCGGCGCTCGGGTGCCGCGTCGTGGAAGGAACAAACCGATGTTCGACCGCGACCGTTCCCTAGAGCGTGCGACATTGGATCCGCGTGCGGACAGCGTTGGATGGCCTTCGGATGAACGGCGTTGTTATATGCACGGGGAAGACGCGGTCGCCTACGACGGCGACCGGCGGGAGCACACCGGTTGCTCCCCTACGAAAGACCGGCGCAGAGCGACTGTTTTAATTCTTCGGCGCACCCTCAGCGATCCAGTTGCGGATGGCGTCGATTTCCGATTGGCTGAGTGGCGGGCTATTGAGGGGCATGGCTGGTGTCGCCTT
>JAICWZ010000106.1 GCA_025966355.1 Thermomicrobiaceae bacterium | reverse complement strand
ATGGACTTCGCCTATCGCGAAAGCCGGGTGAAGCATGAACGGAACGCGATTGTCGCCTCCGCCTGTTTCGATCTGTTGCCCGCGAGTTTGCATGAGATTGACGCCGCCAAAGCGGTCCACCAGCGCAATATCGCCTACCGGCAGGATCGGCACCCCATGGAGTACCCGAATTGCGGCTCTGTCTTCAAGAATCTGGCCGGAGAAGAAAAGGTCGGCCGGGTGCTCGACGTCTGGACCGATATTGAGTCGAAGGTGCGCGTCGACTGGCACGGCAAGGTGTCGATGGGCTATATCATTGGTCGGCTCGGACTGGCCGGTAAGCGTGCCGGCGGAGCCGAGATCTCGACCAAGCACCATAATTTCATCGTCAACCTCGGTGACGCTCGAGCCTCCGACGTGCGGGCACTCATCAGCGGCATTCAGGAGACCGTGTTTGAGACGTTCGGGCTGATGCCCGAAGTCGAGATCGAGATCATCGATTGAACGGGATGAGCGAAGGAGCGGCCCGATGAACATCGGCGCGATCATTTCGGCGCTTGTCATCCTCCTCGTTTTCGTGCCATTGTTCGGCGCTCTCGTCGCGGCCGTCCTCGGCTTCTGCGGCTGGCTCCTACTCCGCGATCATCGAGCCGATATCGCAGAACAACCCGGCGATTGATCACGCAGAGACGCCGAGTTCAGGAAATTCATACGCTACGCCTCTGCGCGAGAAGCCTCCTCGTTTCGCGAAACAGCACTATAACGCGTCATCCGGCCGCCAGCGCGCGCCGGTGTCTCCCCATTCACCCCGGCGACCGCTGCTGTAAACCGGTCGCGATTCGCAACGCACCAGCCTCAGCGCGCCGGCCTCCAGCGATCGTTGTATCGGCGACGTCAGCAGCCCCATCTGCTCCGCCCGCCGCGACAGACGAATCATCGCTCGTGCCAGCCTGACTTGGCGCATCCGAAACTCCGTCGCGATTGGCGTCCAGCGGCGTACATTGAGCTCGAAACCCTTATCCTCGCGCAGCGATCGCATGAAACCGAACCGCACATAGGCAACAGCGATCAGCGCAAGTGCCGGGACGCCGATGCCCAACATCCGTTGCCGGCCGAGGCGCGTTTCTCCCGACATCGCTCTTCTCCTCTCGCGTGCGGTGCTTGGCGTAGTCAGACGATTCCGGGTGACCAGGGTGGCGGATCGCTGGCGGGGAATGAGCTGTCCGAAGCCCAGTCAACGATGTCGACATCTTCGTCTTCAGCGGAAAGGCCAACGTCGTCGAGGACTTCATCCTCCTCCAGCAGTTGATCGTCAAGATCGGCGGCCGCCGCTTCGGTTTCCCGTGATTGCTGGTTGTTCATCCCGTCGCTCGATTAGCTGTCATCATTGCGATACCTTGAGCTTCCCGATCGCACCCGCATTCGCGTGGAGCATGCTGTGGTCGACGAAGGGATACGTTCCCGGCGTGTTGATGACCACGTCGATGATTGCTCCGGAACCCGGCGCGATCTGATAAGTCTGAAGATGGTTGAGCGTGTGTGACGGATCGCCATCGGGATAGACGGTCTCCAACATCGAACCGATGACGTGGAACGACGAATCATAGGTCGGCCCGGCATCCACCACGTAGAAGCGCACACGGTCGCCGACCTTCGCGATCAATGGATGGTCGACGTACTGGAAGGCGATGCCGTTGAAGACAACCTCATCCGGCTTGCCATCCAGCATTTTGTCGTAGTCGGCGGTCATCGTATTTCCCTGCACCTGCGAGGTGTACCACTCACCCTGCACGATGACGTAGCTTTCGTCGGCGGTCGGCAACGGTGTCGCCGGATCAACGATGATCGCGCCGTACATGCCGTTGGCGATATGGAAAAGAACCGGCGACGTGCCGCAGTGATACATGAACGCGCCAGCTACCTCGGCCTTCCAGGAAAACTTGATACTCTCGCCCGGAGCGACGTTGCGATAGTCGGTCTCCGGGTCAACCTGCGCCGCATGGAAATCGATTGAATGTTCCATAGCGCCGCGATTCTCAAAGGTGACGTTCACCGTCTGACCCTGGCGCACATGGATGAACGGAGCCGGAACCGTGCCATTGAACGTCCAGCCCTGATAGCTGACGCCGCTGGCGATATCGACGGTGGTATCAGTCGCGACCAGCGTCACGTCGACACTGTCGCCGGTGCCGAGGAGCGGCGGAAGTTTGGCGTCGCGCGGATTCGCGACCGGATTGGTCGACGCAAGGTCGAGCGGCTTGACCGCGGCAGCGGCAGCGGCCGGGGTGCCGGTCGGCGCGTTCATGGCGCTGGAAAGACTGGCGAAGAGCAGCACCAACGCGAGCAGAATGCCGACCATGCCGGCGATTTGTTCGCTCCACGGCAGGCGCGGCGGCACCTCTTCGAGCACGCGCGGGCTTGCCAACTCCGAGAATCGTCGCCAGCCGGGCCACTTGTGCTCGATGTAGTAGTCAACGCTGTACGGAGTACGGCCTCGTTCGCGCTCGCTCAGAATGAGGCCGATGAAGAGGAGAACGTAGACGAGAGCCGGTCCGAGATTCGTCGCGCCCGAGGTGTACGGTCCGCTAAAGCCCTCGGCCGTGCTCCAGATGAGCAGGCTGAAGAGCGCTCCGACGACGTAGGTCGTCTTGCGCGCAATCCCCAGCAGCAAGCCGATCGCGATCAACGTCTCGATGATGCGTGTCGCCCAGATAAAGAGCGATGCATGAGGTGTGACGAGATCGATCCAAAAATCGAACCATGGCGCGAGCCAATCTGGTTGATTTGTCGCGGCGTTATGCAAATAGCCAACGTAGTGACCAGCGAACTCCGAGCGATAGGTCAGGTAGGCATTGAGCGCCCAAACGAGGCCGAAGACCGCTCGCAACGCACCGCTCGCGGCGGTTTGCCAGGTCGACGACGTCGTATCAGCCAGGGCCACATGGTCTGCCTGGGCCATTCAGTCTCCTTCGCCGTTGAATCGTCTCGTCCGGTGTTCGCGAGGGGCTAGCTCGCGGGCAGCCGGCCCTTCAACGATTCCGCCGTGAACGGACCCGGCTCGGTGATCAGTTGACGCGCGGCATCGACCTGGTCCCAGACATTCCAGAGAAGTACGCCGCGCACCCGACCGTCACGCAGGTAGTAGACGACTCCTTCGCGGTTCGGATCGGTCCAATCCTCAACCGTCTCCAAACGCGAATCGAGATCGCCGACCGCTTCGTAACCGAGATCGAAGAGATCGGAGTAGAAGAATGGACTATTCTCATACGGCGCCAGATCTCCCGCCATGTTTCGCCCGGCGCGGTCCCCCATGCTATTGGCGTTATCTTCATGCTCCACACGACGCTGTTTATCCAGCAATTCATCGTGGAACGAGACGATGTCGCCGGCTGCGAAGATGTTGGGATCGCTCGTGCGCAAGTTTTGATCGACGACCACTCCGTTCTCGACCTTGAGACCGGCGTTCTTGGCCAGATCGGTGTTCGGCAGGATGCCGATGCCTGCCACGACCGCATCGACCTCGATCGGATCTTGCGGCTTGCCGTCCGTGCTCTCGGTCTTGACGACAATCCGATCCGGCGATTCATCGATGCCGACCACCGAGGCGCCGGTTAGAACGGTCACGCCGTGCTCCCGATAATAGTCGTTGAGAAATCGCGACAGCCCGCTCGGATACTGAGTGTCGCCGATGCCCTCGCCGGGGAAGATGAGCGTCACATCCTTGTCGTTCATGGAGAGCGCCGCGGCCAGCTCCGAGCCGATGAAGCCGCCGCCGATCACCGCAAAGCGCTGCTTCGAGTTCGCCAGGTCGCGCAACCGGTGATAGTCGGATACGCCCCGGTAATAGATCGTCTGCTCGCTAGGGAAGGGCAGCCGGCGGGGAGTCCCACCGGTGGCGAGCAGGAGTTTGTCGTATGAGTATTCAACCCCCTGGTCGTCCGTCACCTTTTTCGCAGCCGGATCGATCTTCGTCACCGCGCGACCGTCGAGCAGATCGATCTTTTGATCGCCGAGATCGATCCAGATGCTTTCTTCTTCGCCGCCCTTCCAGAGATCCTTGGTGAGCGGTGGCCGGTTGTAGGGGGGATTGACTTCAAGGCCGATCATCCCGATCGAGCCGTTCGCATCGACCGCGCGAATGCCTTTCGCGGCAGCAGCAGCGGCCATTCCGCCGCCGACGATCAGATAGGTGTAATGAGCCATTGGTCAGCCTCCTTAGTGACGTCAACCCACCATTTCAGATTGGGCGCCGAACGCGGCCTTCTAGCCCGCTGCGCCCGCGGCTTGCGCCTGAACCGCCCGCTCGAACAACGCATCCGTCGCGGCGTAGCACTCAGCACCGTGGCAAGGAAGCTTGCCGACCGAAACGATCCGATCATCGACAAACTTCGGGTAAGCGAGCGGAGCCCTGAGGTGGGTACCATCAGCGAGCATCAACGTTGGCGTCCCTCGGACGCCAAACTGCTCCTTGCCGGATCGCCCCTCCGCCAGAACGGCCTCGCGTGCGGCTTCAGATTCAAAAGACCGCAAGAACGCAGCCATGTCAAGCCCCACGGCTTCAGCGAGTTCGATCAATACGTCGCGCCGGCCGATGTTGCGACTCTCGGCGAAAAATGCATGCCGAATTCGCAGGTCGTAATCGAGCGCGAGTCGCTCATCCTGCTGCAACGCCGCCCAATACGCTTCAAACGCCGGCAGGGTTGTGGTCGGCCAGTCGTCACTCTCGAAGTTGGCGAAATCAGCTTTTGGCTCCTGAATCGCCGCCAGCCACCGTTCCTGAGCGTCGATGGCACGTGGCGCCGGTCCACTGCCATAGACCTCGAGCGGAAACGCGCGCATGCGAATGCGCACGCGGCCCTCAAATGTCTTGAGCGATTCGTGCAAGCGCACCGCGGTGACATAGCACCAGGGGCAGTAATACTCGGCCCACTCCCAAATTTCCGGTAGATTCGCATCAGTCATGAGGTGTCCTTCCTGTATCGCGATCCCCAACATATCCACACTACGCGCTCGCCTCCGACCCTTCCTTGCGATAGCACAAAGAGTTTCCGAGCTCCAACGCAGAAAACTGGAGTGGCGAGGATGGCTGTACATTCTCATGAAACGCCGTGAGCGCGTCGAATATGCCGGAACGACGCGCTGCGCTCCCCAATCAGGCCATCCGGCACGTTGCGCGTTGTTGTGGATGGCGGCGATTGTTATGATTTTCTGGCAATCGTGGGCAAACGGGTACCAGGACGACACGAACAGAGGCCCATTTTGGACGACCCCGAACCTGAACAACAGACGAACGGCCACCATCACCTCAATGGGCGGAACCCGGTGCTCGTTCTCAATCACAACTACGAACCGCTCAATGTCTGCAACATCCGGCGTGCCATTATCCTCGTGATTACCGGCAAGGCCGAGATTCTTGAGGCATACGATCTCGACCTGATGACGGCGCGGCAGCGGTACGACGCGCCCTCGGTCATTCGCCTCGCCTACATGATTCGGCGCCCGCATCCGCGGGTGAAGCTCTGCCGGCGCGAAATCTTCATTCGCGATAACTACACCTGCCAGTACTGCGGCCAGCGGACGCACGAACTGACGATCGATCACGTCATCCCGCGCTCGCGTGGCGGCGGTCATTCCTGGGAAAACCTTGTCAGCGCCTGCCGGGCTTGCAATCATCGCAAGGGGGGCAAGACGCTGACCGAAGCACGCCTGCGGCTGCGGCGCGAGCCGGTCGAGCCGCGCGCCGGTCGCTACTATTCGATCGAGCGCGCGATCAGCTCGTCGGTCGACGAGGCGTGGCTCAAGTTCATCCCAGAATTTCACGTTCTCCCCAACGGATTCAGTTCCTAGCCCGGCGGCCAGGCGCCTTGCCTGGAGGCCGGGCGTGGCTGACGAAGCGGGTGTGTCGTATGGCACGCGCCGCGTTGTGCGCATTGCCGCGTGATGAATGAGAAGGAAGCGTCATGATTGATATCCGTTTGATCCGTGAACAACCCGATGTCGTGCGCCAGGGAATCGCGCGCCTGCACGCTGAGGCCCCGATCGACCTGATTCTCGAGCTTGACGCCCAGCGTCGCGATATGCTCAGCCGCGTCGAGGAGTTGAAGGCGACACGGAACAGCGGCTCCAAGGAGATCCGCTCGCTCAAACCGGGACCAGAGCGTGACGCCAAGATCGCCGCGATGCGTTCGCTCGGCGATCTGATCCAGCAGCTCGACGGCGAGGTGGCTCAGATCGAGGAGCAACTGAACGCGCTGCTGCTCGAGGTGCCGAACCTGCCCGATCCCGACGTACCCGATGGCGCCGACGAAACGGGCAACGTCGTTACCCGCTCCTGGGGCGAACCGCGCACGTTCGACTACCCGGTCGTGCCGCACTGGGAGATCGCCGAAACGCTGCGGCTGATCGATTTCCAGCGCGGCGTCAAGGTCTCCGGCTCGCGCTTCTATTTCTTGCGCGGCGATCTGGCGCGTCTGCAGCGGGCGCTCATCACCTGGATGGTCGACCTGCATGTCAACGAGCACGGCTACTTCGAGGTCTACCCTCCGTACCTCGTGCGGCGCGAATCGATGATCGGCACCGGCAACCTGCCAAAATTCGGCGACGCGCTCTATCACGACGAGGAATCGGATCTCTGGCTCATCCCGACCGCCGAAGTTTCAGTGACGAATCTCTACCGCGATGAGATTATCGAGGCAGGCATGCTGCCGATCTACCGCGTAGCGCATTCGGCCTGTTTCCGGCGCGAACAAACCTCCGCCGGTCGCGACGTGCGCGGCATCAAGCGTGT
>JAICWZ010000110.1 GCA_025966355.1 Thermomicrobiaceae bacterium | reverse complement strand
GCGCGTGAGGAACATTTGACGCACGTCCTCCGCGACTCGGCTCATCATTCCCGCTTCTTCGTTGAACTGCGTCTTGTGCTGGCGGAAGGCCGCCATCTTCTGCTCGCTCGCCGCGCTGGCATCGATCACGAAGTCGACCGCATCGTCCGGCAGGCCAAGCTTGGTGATATCGAGTTCGCTGAAAAAGCCGACGTCCTCGCCCGCGTCCTTGGCACGACCGAACATCTCCAACATCATCGAGCGCGGGAATCCCGAATAGACGAGCCGTCCGCCGCTGCTCGCCGCCTTGAACGCCTCGGTCGTGAACCGATGCACGGCGAGATGATCGGGATGGCCGTAGCTACCCGTCTCTTCGAAGGTGATCACGAGTGCCGGGCCGACTTCGCGCAAGATCTCAGCGATCTTGCCGACCGCCTCGTTCGGGTCGGCGTTCATGAAGGCGCGCGGGTCGTTGTTGCCCTCAGTGCCGTCCATGCCGGAGTCGCGATAGCCGAGGAAGCGCACATCCTCGACACCGAGCGCGGCGTACGCACGCCGCAATTCGCCCTCACGCACCTCACCAAGATTCTCCGGTGTCGCCAGGCTCGGATCGCTGATCTCACCCAACTCCCCGCGTGTGGCGCAGACGCCGACGACCCGGCCGTGCCGGGCATGGAGCGCAATCGACCCGCCGACCGTCATCACTTCATCATCAGGGTGGGCGAAAACAACGACCATGGTATTGCTCTGCAGAGGTGGCATTGCTGATCCTCTCGTGTTGATTTTGTGGACGATTAGTTCGATGGGCGCGCTCTGGAATTGCGCCGCGGCGGTGTGCGACGCTCCGGAGTTCGCTTCGGGTTTCGCCTCGAGGTGTGTTGTTGCGCCGGGGCAGTTTCGGATCCAAGCGCGCGCCGCTGGTTGAAAATCTCGTAGAGCATGACACCGGTCGCGACCGAGAGGTTGAGCGAATCGGAGCGGCCGGCCATCGGCAGGTGGACGAGCGGATCGCAGATCTCGATCAGATCCGGTGGCAGGCCGTGGCGCTCGCTCCCCATCAGGAGGAGAATTGGTCCGGTATAGCGAGCGCGTTGATAGTCGAGCGGGCCATCCGGTGACGTTCCGACCACCTGGATCGACCGCTGTCGCACCCAGTCAATGAGTAATCCATTCGTTGTCCGCACCAGACGCTGCGAGAAAACCGCGCCCATGCTGGCGCGCACCGCGCTCGGGTCGTACGGATCGGTCGTCTTGCCGATCAGGATGACACCATCGGCGCCAACGGCGTCGCCGGTGCGCAGGATCGTGCCGAGATTGCCGGGATCGGCGACCGTATCGAGGCCGATCCAGAGCGAGTGAGCCGACAGCTGGATATCGACCAGGGAATGCCAGCGCTGGCGCATCATGGCGCCGAGTCCATGCGGATGCTCACGTTCCGAAATGCTGCGAAAGACGTCGGCAGAGACGAACAGACTGTCGCTGCCACCGCCAACCTCACGCTCAACCAGATCGAGCGCGAACTCGCTCGTCAGTAGTTCCGGCGCGACAATCAATGTTTCGATCTCGGCGCCGAGTTGGATCGCCTCACCGACCTGGCGAATGCCCTCGACGAAAAACAGGCCGAGTTGATCGCGTTCCGCGCGGCCGCGCAGCTTGCGAATCTGCTTGATCCGGCTGTTGTTCTTACTCGAAATAAGGTTTGTGCTCACGTTCCCCGCAGTCAAATCAGTATCGAATCAGGGCCGGGGCGCGTCGCACGCGACCGACAGACCGATTGTACGGGTTCGTTCAGGCGAATGGCAGACAGAGCATCGAGCCGGTCGCTGATTCGTTGAACCGATTGTCGCGATTCGAGTAGGATCTAAGCTGCGCTCGGAGCCGGTTCGACGCGAATCGTGCGCTTCGCCCCCGTAGTTCAGGGGATAGAACGACGGCCTTCTAAGCCGTATGTCGCAGGTTCGAGTCCTGCCGGGGGTACCAGTCGAGACCGGTGTTGCCATGAATGGATGATGAATGCAGATTACGGTTCGCTACTTCGCGTCGATTCGAGAAGTGATCGGTCTCCGGAGCGAGGTGCGCGAGGTGGCGGAATTGACCACCGCCGGTGAACTGCTCGATCAGATCGTGCGCGAGCACCCGGCGATCGACGGCCTGCGGCGCGCTTCCCGCATCATGCTCAATCAAGACTACGCCGACCCGACTCAACCGCTCGCTGACGGCGACGAATTGGCGCTCATCCCACCCGTCTCGGGCGGTTCGGACACCTTTCGCGTCACCGAGCAACCAATTGACATGCAAGCGTTGGCCGATGCCGTTGCCAGTCGGGCGGCCGGGGCAGTCGCGACCTTCGCCGGACAGGTGCGCGATAACGCTCGCGGACGCGGCGTTCTGGTGCTCGAGTACGAGGCGTACGAAAGTGCCGCCGAGAAGGTACTGGCCCAGATCGGCGCCGAAATCCGCGAACGATGGCAGGTCGAGAACATCGCGATCACGCATCGTGTCGGACGGCTGGAAATCGGCGAGATCAGTGTCGGCATCGCCATTTCGTCGGGCCACCGCGCGGAAGCGTTCGATGCCTGTCGCCATGCGATCGAACGGATCAAGCAAATCGTGCCAATCTGGAAGAAGGAGTTCTACGACGACGGTGAGACGTGGATTGGCAGCGAGGCGGAATATCAAGCCGCGTACGGCGGTTCGAACCCACGATCCACTTCCTAGCGCAAAAAATTACGCCGCCGGAGACCCGGCGGCGTCGCCCGCATTACCCAAACGATTGACCGGCGCTACCGGCCGCTAGCTGACTTCGGTCTGTTCGATGTCCGCTAGCTGCTTGAACTCGGTCGAACCGATCGTCAGAATGACCTGGTCGTTATCGGCGCTGGTAATCAGGTCCGAAGGCACTTTCTTGTGCTTGCGGCCGAAAAGCCCATGCGCGACAACGAGCGCTTCCAACTGACCGGAGACACTGGAAAGCAAGTCGCTCACCTCGCCGAGTTTCGAACCGTCTGAGCCACTGACCGTCATCCCGTTGACAATGTGACTGAACGGCGATTCCGTCGCAGCGGCAGGAGCACCGGCCGGTATCGGCTCATTTGCCGTCGTCCCATCGGTACTCTCCTGCCGCCGCAAGATGGCAGAACGCGGGACTTCACCGACAAGATGACCGTCGGTATCGACAACCGGGAACGTCTCGAGGTCCACGCTTCCAAGTTGCTGCCCAGCCGCGTCGAGCGGCATATCCTGGGTCAGGAGCGGAACATCGCGCGTCATGAAGTCGGAGACAAGCGTCTGGTTCGAAGCGTCGTCCTGACGCATCATCCGGCCCCACTCGAGCATCCCGACCGGCGCGTCGCCGTCAACGACGATAAGCGAGCGCTTCGCTTCGGACTCCATTCGCCGTCGCGCCATGCGAATGTCTTCATCCTGCTTGATGATGTCCTGGACCGGTATCATAACCTGTCCAACCGTGGTGACCTCTTCCATTTGTGGTCCTCCTTATTCGCCGTGGGTTCGTTCAGCTCGGCGAATATGTTTTCTTAGCGGGCCATACCAGCTATCAGGCAATCCGCATGCCACCATTCGACTGTCGTTGATTGATCTTGTGACATGCGTGAAAAGATGGTCTCGACGACCGCAAATACGCCAAATCTCGCCACGCTTGCCGATTCGTCTGCTCCGGGTCTGCCCACTAAGCCGCATCAGACTCACGACGCGCGAAACGCGAACAATCGCGTAAGCATGCACGGATCTTCCGGCGACCCGACAACGTTATTCCGCAATGTCCCGCAGCGCCTTGAATCCATTCTGATCGATGGAAAGAACGACCCGATCGTCATCGACGAGATCGACGAATTCGCCGGGTACATATTTGCGCCTTCGAGCACGGATTCCGTAGGCGACCGTGATTGCGATGGGCGCGCCCGCTTCACCTGCTAGAACGTCTGCGACCGTGCCGAGCCGGTTGAGCGAGGAGCCGATCACCTGCATACCGGGGGCGACATCAGCCAGCACGGAACCGGGGTCATTCGCGTCGATGACCCGCACCGTTGATATGCGCACCTCCGCCGCCGAAGCCGCGAACGTACGGATGTTGTTTCGAGTCACGAGCGCGTTTGCATTCATCACCATCCTCCGATCCAAACCCGCGCTCAGGGCGCGAATCATCCCGAGGTTCAATGCAATTCACGTGCCACCTTCCGCACGGCGGTGGGCGACGTCTTGCCAGCCCCGGCGCGCCGGTCTACGATCATCCGCATGTTGCGATGCGGATCGCGTCGCTGGAGATGCGGGATAACGGACGAGGGAGAAGCCGATGGGTGTTGATCTGGCCCAACTATTGAAGATGGTCGATGACGCGCGCGATGAAATGATCAATCTCACGCAGGGCCTCGTTCGCCTGGAAACGGTGAATTTTGGCACGCCGGAAAGCGGTAATGAACTGATCGCCGCTGAGTTCCTCCGCGACAAACTGGCCGAAGACGGCATCGATTCCGAGATCTATAAATCGCGCGAGAACCGCGGGAATGTTGTCGCCTCGCTCTCGCACGGCGACGGACCGTCGCTGCTGCTCATGTCGCATACCGACGTCGTACCGGTCGAGGATGCCGGCCAGTGGACGCATCCACCCTTCGGCGGTGATCTGGCCGAAGGACGGATATGGGGACGCGGCTCGTCCGATATGAAGTCGACCGTCGCCGCGCACGCGATGGCGCTGCTCATTCTCAAGCGCGCCGGCGTCGAACTCAACGGCCGGCTGACGTTCGCCAGCTGTGCCGATGAAGAAGCGGGCGGCGCCTACGGCTTCGGCTGGATGGCCGAAAATCATCCCGACGTGCTGCGCGCGGATTATGCGGTCAACGAGGGCGGCGGCGGGCCGGTTCGAACTGAGAACGGCATCATCTATCCGATCAGCACCGGCGAAAAGGGTCGCCTCGAAGCGCACTTCAAAATTGTTGGACGCGGCTTCCATGCCTCGCAGCCGTGGCGCGCCGACAATGCGATTTACAAAGCGGAAGAAGTCGTCCGGCGCATTCGTACCTATGCTCCGGAAGAATCGGCCGATTCCGAGCTGTTCAAGCATCTCGACACACTGGCCGGTATTTCGCATCCCGTCACGACCGAGAACCTGGAACAGACGCTCAAGGAAGTCGAAGCGGTCAATCCGAGTCTCTCCTCGATGCTGCGCGCCGCCTCGCGCATGACGATCGTCGCCTCAATGATCAACGCGGGCGTCAAATCGAACAGCGTTGCCGAAAATTGCACCATCGTTTGCGACATCCGCTCGATGCCGTGGCAGGACAAGGCGTATGTGCAACGCCAGGTTGAGGGGATCATCGAAGGGCTGGATGGCGTCACGGTCGAGGTGATCGAGACGGCGATCTCGAACAACTCACCGTACGATTCACCGTTCCGTGGCTACGTCGAGCAAGCGACGAAAGACGCCACCGGCATCGACGATCTCCGCTTCGTGCCCGGTTTGACCGTCGGTTTCACCGATTCCCGCTTCGTCCGCCCGCTCGGGAACGTCACCTACGGCTTCATCCCGTCGCATCCGAACGACGATCCGGCCAAGAGCGGTGCGCACAATATCAACGAATCGACGGGCGTCGATAGCCTGGTCGCCGCCACACGCTTCACCGTCGCGCTCGCCTGGCACATTCTGGCAAAGAAGAGTTAGACGGCAACGACCGTTTCGGACCTATACCGCAGACGAAACGGGTTGCAGCAGAATCACCGGTACGCGTTCACCGGCCTCATAGGCGGCCTCGCGCGGTTGGATCAGCAGGAAGGCGTTCGCGCCGACCAGCGACATCAGCCGCGCTGACGCCTGCGAGCCGGTATTGCGCGCCCGCAGCTGGCCCGACTCGTCGACCCAGACAATGCCGCGCTGGTATTCGATCCGATCGGTGCCGTCGACAGCGTGATCGAGAATGGCGCTAGCCGTCGCCGGTTCGGGATGCGGATGCCCGGTCATGGCGCGTAACGCGCTGCGAATGAAGATCTCGAACTCGACCAGCGCGGAGACGGGATTGCCCGGCAGTCCAAAGATGAGCGTGCCGTCCCCGGTCGTCGCGAAGTTGAGCGGCTTGCCCGGCTTCATGAAGAGACGCCGGAAGTGCACTGTGGCAATCTCGTTCAGGATCGCCTTGACGAAGTCCTTGTCACCCATCGAGACGCCGCCCGAGGTGATCACTATGTCGCTCGCGGCGATCCGTTCGACGATCAACTTCCGCAAGGCCGCCTCGTCGTCCGGCGCGTGACCCGACCAGATAACGTCGGCACCGGCCGCCTCGGCCGCGACCGTGAGCGAAAAGCGATTCGAATCGCGAATCTGGCCCGGCCCCGGCTCTTGATCCGGCTCAACCAGTTCATCGCCCGTTGAAAGAATACTGAAGCGAGGACGCCGGTAGACTTGAACCGTGGCATGACCGAGGCTGGCCAGCAGCCCGATCTCGGCTGGACCGATGCGGGAGCCGGCGCGCACCAGCACGTCGCCCTTGCGCAGGTCGGAGCCGACCGGCCGCAGGTTCTCGCCTTCCGACACGATCTCCTGGTGAACGACGACATGATCTTCGCGCAACTCGGTATTTTCGACGCGCACGACCGCGTCGGCACCCTGCGG
>JAICWZ010000214.1 GCA_025966355.1 Thermomicrobiaceae bacterium | reverse complement strand
TATCGATCGGCTGGAAGCGGTCATCGGCGTGCCGGTCGTAATGATTGGGGTCGGCCCGTCTCGCGAACAGCTGCTCTGGCGCAAGATCGTCGATTTCACCTAGCTTACCCGTGTCTCGCCTCCCGAACGCGCGATTAGAGCGTCTTGACGCGTTCCCGCCGCGAACATAGACTCCAACGGACCTCGCTTTCCACGACGACGAAGGAGCGCTCGTTGCTTGACGCACAGCAGATCCAAGAGATCATCCCGCATCGCTACCCGTTTCTCCTGGTTGATCGAATTATTGAAGTCGAATGGGGGCAGCGCGCCGTCGGGATCAAGAACGTGTCGATGGGTGAACCCTTTTTCCAAGGACATTTTCCAGGTCATCCGGTAATGCCGGGCGTTCTGATCGTCGAAGCGCTGGCCCAGGTCGGTGCGGTTGCACTGCTCGGCATGGAAGAAAACCGGAACAAGATCGCCCTCTTCGCCGGTATCGACGGGGTTCGTTTCAAGCGACAGGTCGTTCCGGGCGATGTGTTGCGCCTGGAAATCGTCGTCGGCAAGATGCGACGCGGCGTCGGCACCGGTTCGGCAACGGCCACGGTTGACGGTCAGCTCGCGGCACGCGGCGAGCTAATGTTCGCCGTCGTTGATGCGAGTGATGAATCCTGAACCGGGGCCGCGCGATCGGCTCGTTGAAATCGCCGCGCGGTCCGTTGATCGCGCGGCACGGACAGCCCCTCGAGGGGCGCCGGTCGATCCCTCAACCATCAACCGCATCCTCGTGATCAAGCCGTGTTGCCTCGGAGATGTGCTGATGGCGACGCCCGCACTGCGAGCGCTGAAGCGGCGATTCCCACAGGCATCGATCCACGTGCTGACCACCGAATGGTGTGCTCCCGCGCTCGCAGGCAATCCGAACGTCGCATCGACCTTTCGTTACCCGGATCGCATGACGACGACGCGCTATGTGGTGTTGGCGCGACGTCTGAAAGAACGCGGGTACGACATCGGTATCAGCCTTGACCGCTCGCCGCTCGTCAATGGCATTTTGCGGCTGGCCGGTATTCCGGTTCGAGCTGGCATCAATAACGCGGGTCGCGGCATCGGACTCACGCATCGCGTCGCGCCGAGCGCGGATATGCATGAATCGGAGCTCTACCTGGCCGTCGTGGCGACGCTCGGAGCGGATGCAGACGATGCGTTGCCGGAGTTCCATCCGAGTGATGCCGCGCGCGCCCGCGCTCGAGAACTGATCGCCGGCTCAACCGCACCGCGCGTCGTCATTCATCCCGGCGGCGCCGTCAATCCGGGCGCGCGTATGCTCACGAAACGCTGGCCGGCGATTATGTTTGGTGAACTGGCGTCAAACCTGATCCAGCGCTATCAGGCCGATGTCTTCGTTATCGGATCGGATTCCGATCAGGATTCCGTGCAAACGACCGTTGATTTCACTGATGGACCAGTTGCCAATCTCGCGCGTCGCCTTTCAATCGACGAAACCGGCGCCCTGTGTGAACAGGCAGCGCTCTACATCGGCAACGACAGCGGTCTGAGCCACCTGGCGGCGGCGGTCGGGACGCCGACCGTCACGATCTTTGGGCCGACCGATCCCACCTTCTACCGCCCGCTCGGACCACGATCGCTCATCTGCGCTCCTAAATTTTCAGTCGGCGCACGACACCGCGTAGATCTGAGGGGAACGCACGGAGGCGACGCATCCTCCGGAGACATCAGCACGGTTTCCGTCGACCAGGTCACGAACGCATGCGGCGAGATCCTCGGTTCGCGCGATGGATGTCAGCCCTCATGATGCGCGAGTTGGCACGATCGGTGATCCGGGAGGCGCTTCTCCACCGCGCGGTTGAACCGTACGAACCGGACAACGAACGTGTCTTGATCGTTCGACCGGACCATCTTGGCGATCTGCTGTTCGTCCGACCGGCGCTCAAGCGATTTCGCGCGCGACTGCCCGGCAGGAGGCTGGCGCTCATGGTCGGCCCATGGTCGCAGGCGATCGTGGAGAACGACGAGGCCGTCGATGAGATCCTCACGTTTCCTTTTCCCGGTTTCACCCGCACCAAATCCGGCAATCCGAGCGAGCCGTATCGGCTGCTCTTCGAGGCCGCCAGGCTGATCCGGGAGCGACGTCCGGCTGCTGTCATCATCCTGCGTGACGACCACTGGTGGGGTGCGCTCGCCGCTCGACAGGCCGGCGCTCCGATTATCGTTGGTAGCGATCATCCGGCGATGCACGGCTTGCTGACCGATTACGTATCGGTCGATGGATTGCACGCAGTCACCCGCAACGCCGCGGTTCTCGACACAGCCGCACGGCGCCTCGGAAGCACCATCGATCTGCCTCCAGCGGATTTCGAAAGCGCACCGCTGATCTGGGAGATTCAGGAGACAGACCGGCAGCGTGCCCATCAACTGCTGGCCAATAACGGCGTCGACCGGCGATTCGTCGTCATCCATCCCGGTAGCGGAGCGCCCGTCAAACTCTGGCCGGCCGAACGCTGGGCACAAATGGCCGACCGAATCAGCGATACGGGACACGCAGTGGTGCTCACCGGCAGCGAGTCCGAACTGCCGTTATTGCGGCGCGTTGCGTCGTCTGCCCGTTCGTCGCATTCGCTCGGAGGCCAAACGACGATTCACGAACTGGCAGCCGTGTTCGAACAGTCAGATGCAGTGCTGGGCGTCGACAGCGGTCCATTGCACCTCGCGGTGGCCGCCGGCGCTCCGACGGTTCATCTCTATGGCCCGAGCGACGTCGCCACCTACGGGCCGTGGGGAGATCCGGCGCGACACCGCGTGATCAAGGCGACGATGACCTGCCCCGATTGCGGAAACCTTGATCCGAACCGCCCCGAAGGCAGCGGCTGCATGCTCGCAATCGGCGTCGAGCAGGTGAATGATGCGTTCTGCCGGCTGATTGCACCGTGAGCGCGACCATGCGTCCGCTCACAATCGGGATCGACACCAGTCGCGCGTCGGCCGAACGACAGACCGGCACCGAGCGTTACTCGCGCCGCATCATCGAAGAACTCCTCAATCAGGGTGTCGATCAGCGGTTCCGTCTCTATCTCAATCAGCGGCAACCGCTCAGTTTGCAACAGCGCGCCGGCACGGAGCAGCGCTCGATTCCCTTCCCGCGACTCTGGACGCACCTTCGCCTCTCAACCGAACTCGCGCGTCATCCGGTTGACGTGCTCTTCATCCCGGCCCACGTCGTACCGCCCGTTCATCCGCGTGCAACGGTTGTCACCATTCATGACCTCGGCTACCTGCACGAACCGGATGCGCACACCGACTGGTCGCGCCGCTATCTCGACTGGTCGACGCGCTGGTCCGTCCGAGCGGCGCGCCATGTGATCGCCATTTCCGAAGCAACGAAGCATGACCTGATCGAGTGGTATCGGGTCCCGGAGGAGCGAATCTCCGTCGTGTACCACGGCGTGGACGAACGCCTTCGGCCGGCAGATGCCGCTGAAATGGCGCGAGCGCGCGGCAAGTTGGGGCTCGGAGCTGATGAGCGGTTCATTCTGTTTGTCGGAACGCTGCAGCCGCGTAAGAATCTGGTCCGGCTGATCGAAGCCTTCGAGACAATCGCTGACGACGAACCGAATCTCAAACTGGTGCTCGCGGGACGACGTGGCTGGAAAACCGACGAGATCGATCTCGCAATCGCGACCTCTCGCCATCGCGCGCGCATCCTCCTGCCGGGACACGTGTCGGATGCCGATTTGCCTGCCCTCTATTCGAGCGCGACGGTCGTTGCCCTCATCTCGCTCTACGAAGGGTTCGGCCTGCCGGCGCTCGAAGCGATGGCTTGCGGCGCTCCGGTGCTCGTCTCGGATCGCGGTTCATTGCCGGAAGTCGCTTGTGATGCCGCGGTCATCGTCGATCCGCTCGACGTCAGGGAGATCGTCGCCAGGTTGCGAGATCTGATGGATCCCGAAGATCGAAAGAGGCGAGTCACACTCGGGAGGCAACACGCGAGCCGATTCACCTGGGAGCAGGCCGGACGCGATACACTCGAGATCTTGATCAACGCCTATTCGCCACGCAAAGGCTGAGCAGCGTGTCCGCCATACCGCAGCCGATCACAGGACTCAACCGCATACTCGTGATCAAGCTTGCCGATCTCGGCGACGCGATTATCGCGACGGCCGCCATCTCGGCGCTGCGCGCAACGTACCCACGGACGCGCATCGACGTTCTGACCACCGCGAACGGCGCCACCGCGTTTCGGCTCTGTCCGGCGCTCGATCGGATCATCGAGATCGACAAGCACGCATTCGATGATCCTCGCGGGCTCCTGCACCCGGTGAATGCCGCGAAGCTGACGTGGTTGGTGACACGCCTCCGTCTCGCCCGCTACGATGCCATCGTCCTGCTCCAGCATCTCACGACGAGCTTTGGCGCCTTAAAATATCGCTGGCTCTGCCGGGCGATCGGCGCCCC
>JAICWZ010000420.1 GCA_025966355.1 Thermomicrobiaceae bacterium | reverse complement strand
GTGTCAGTTGAGACCGCGCTGCATCTCGTGATATTCTTAATCCAAACGGTTGCCAGGGGTGCGCGCGGCGCTGAGAGTGTGAGGTAACTCGCCAACCCTCCGAACCTGATCTGGTTAATACCAGCGAAGGGACGGCAACGGGAAAAACGTCAGCCAGGTGCCGCCGAACCGTTTGAGGGTCGGCGGTTTTTCGTTTTTTCAGCTAATAGCGCGTTTCGAGTTGGAGGAAGACGTTTTGGTTCAGTCCCCTGTCCCGAAGGCGCTGACGATTGCCGGGTCCGATTCCGGTGGCGGCGCCGGCATTCAAGCTGATCTGAAGACGTTTGCCGCGCTCGGAGTGTATGGCATGAGCGTGATCACGGCCCTGACCGCGCAGAATACGCGTGAGGTGCTGGCAGTCGTCGAACCACCGCCAGAGATGGTGCGTGCGCAGATCGACGCGGTCATGAGCGATATCGATGCGGATGCCGTGAAGACGGGCATGTTGTCCTCGGCAGAAATCGTCGCCGAAGTGGCGGCCGGTATCGAGCGCTATGACATGCGAAATGTCGTCGTCGATCCGGTGATGGTTGCCAAGAGCGGCGATCGCTTGTTGCGTGAGGATGCGGTTGATGCGGTGATCGAACTCCTGCTCCCGCTGACGTTCATCGTGACACCAAACATCCCGGAAGCGGAAGTCCTCTCCGGTCGCGGTATCCAAACTGAAGCGGACATGATCGAGGCGGCGCGGGCGATTCATGCGCGGGGCGCACGCATTGTGGTTGTAAAGGGAGGTCATCGCGAGGGCGATGCAGTCGACATTGTGTTCGACGGCACCAACGTCGAGCGCTTGTCGTCACCCCGTGTTGAAACGCGCAACACCCACGGCACCGGCTGCACCTTTCCCGCCGCGATCGCGGCGCGACTTGCCGCGGGCCGGGAAGCATTGGAGGCGATCAGCGACGCCAAAACGTATCTCTACGGCGCCTTAGTCAATTCGTATGAAGTCGGAGCCGGACACTCGCCGGTTCATCATTTCTATCAACTCTGGCGCCCGTTGGGCGTCACCAACGCGACGGAGGTCAAGTAATGCAGCAGTCGCCAAACGGTGTCGTGGATGCGCCACTGATTATTGCGGGTCGTGAGTTTTCGTCGCGCCTGATTCTCGGGACCGGCAAGTATCGCAATTCGGAGGACATGCTGGCTGCGTTCGAGGCGGCCAGTCCCGGGATGATTACGGTGGCCTTGCGTCGGATCGATTTCGATGACCCGAAGAGTCGCAGCATCCTCGAAGATGTTGACTGGAAGCGGTATACGATTCTGCCGAACACCGCCGGTTGCCAGACGGCTGACGAAGCAGTGCGCGTGGCGCGCCTGGCGCGGTCGATGGGCTTGTCCGACTGGATCAAGCTCGAGGTGATTCCTGACGCCAAGTATCTGCTGCCCGACCCGATCGGCACGCTTGAAGCGGCCGAGATCCTGGTGAACGAAGGCTTCACCGTGATGCCGTATATCAATGCCGACCCGGTGCTGGCGAAACGTTTGCAAGAGGTTGGGACGGCGACGGTCATGCCGCTCGCCTCGCCAATCGGCTCTGGTCAGGGCATACCGGATTATCGCCAGATCCAGATCATCATCGAGCAGGCGACCGTTCCGGTGGTCGTCGATGCCGGCATCGGCGCGCCATCCGATGCGGCGTTGGCGATGGAAATCGGCGCCGATGCCTGTTTGGTGAACACGGCGATCGCGAAAGCGACCAACCCGGCGGCGATGGCGAGGGCGATGCGCATGGGCCTCGACGCGGGCCGACTGGCCTACGTCGCCGGACGCATCCCGAAGCTTGCCTACGCCTCGGCCAGCAGCCCGCTCGAAGGCGTGGTGCGGTAGGACTGAATGAGCGAGGCGACGATCAACTGGCGAGAATGCCTGTCCGAATGCTTGCGGCTTTACGTGCTCACCGATCGTGGCTTGTCACGTGGCCGAAGTGAGCGCGAGGTCGTGGAAGCGGCCATCGCCGGTGGCGCGACGGCGATCCAGCTGCGCTGGAAGACCGGGTCGATGCGCGAGGCGGTCGAGGTTGGACGTGAGTTGAAATCGCTCTGCACGCGGTCTGACGTGCTCTTCGTCGTTAACGACCGGATCGACCTCGCGCTCGCGCTCGATGCCGATTGCGTCCATCTCGGAGACGAGGATTTGCCGCTCGAAGATGCGCGAAGAATCGTTGGCGACCGGATGCTGATCGGCTATTCACCGCCGACGTTGGACGAGGCGATCGATGCCGAACGGCTTGGCGCCGATTATCTCGGTGTTGGTCCGGTCTACGGCACGACGAGCAAGTCGGACGCGGGTGAAGCCATCGGCGTCGAGCGCATCGCGACCGTCGCTCGCGCGGTATCGATCCCTATTGTCGGTATCGGCGGGATTATGGCCGGGAACGCGGCAGCGGTCGTGCAGGCTGGCGCGGCCGGGGTAGCGGTCATCTCGTCGGTCGTGGCGGCGGATGACGTCGAACTCGCGGCGCGCGCTCTACGCGTGGCGATCGATGGCGCACGGCGAACGCCCGCATGAAACGATCCGCAATCCCGCGATTGCACCTCATCAGTGACCGCCGGCTGTGTGATCTGAGCGCGTTTCCGGCGGTCGCGGCTCGCGCCGTTGGCGGCGGCGTCGATGCGGTGCACCTGCGCGAGAAGGAGATTACGGCCGGCGAATTGCTCGCCGCAGCTC
>JAICWZ010000051.1 GCA_025966355.1 Thermomicrobiaceae bacterium | reverse complement strand
GTTGTACGAGAGCGTCAGATCCCTCGCCAAATCGTGTGCGTTATCGGTCGCGTTGCGCATCGCCACCATCTGGGCACTGAACTGGCTGGCGATCGACTCAAGCAGCGCTTGGTAGATCTGCACCTCGACAAAGCGCGGGAGCAGCGCTTCCAGCACGGCTGCAGGACTCGGCTCAAAAATGTAATCCGTGATGTCGCTGGAGCCTTCCGGTGCCTCGATCGGCAAAATCTGCTGAATCTCCGGCGTCTGCCGCAAGGTATTGATGAAGCGTGTATACGCCACGAAGACCGCGTCGACGTTCCCGTTGATGAATTCCGACACGGCGATCTGCACCATTGGGCGAATCGACTCGAGCGATGGTGCGTCACCCTTTTGCGGGAAATCGGCGACCAGCTTCTTGCCGTAGCGGGTGTAGAAGTCGCGACCACGCCGGCCGATTGCGATCATATCGACGTTATCAATGCCTTCCGGCCGCTCGTTCGTCATGAAGCGCATGCTCTGGCGGATGACGTTCGTATTGAACGAGCCGGACAGCCCCTTATCGGCTGTGATCAAAATGACCATCGATCGTTTGACCGGGCGGTGTACCAGCAACGGGAATTGCGACTGCTCTTCTTTGCCGAGCGCAGACAGGTCGCCAATCATGGCCCGGATGCGCTCCGCGTACGGGCGGGTGGCGATCACCTGTTGTTGCGCCCGGCGCATCTTCGACGCCGCGACCATCTCCATCGCACGCGTGATCTGCGCGATATTCTTCACACTGCGAATCCGATGGCGAATCTCACGCGGTGTTGCCATGCCTTGCTCCCTCTTCTATCGCTGGCACGTTAGCTGGCAGCCGCCGCCGACCAGATGCTGCTCTTGAAATCGTTGGACGCGGTTCGCAGGTCGGCGATCAGTTCATCGCTGAGCCGCTGTTCCTTGACGATCCGCTCCAGCAGCTCCGGTTTCGAGGTGCGTAGATAATCGAGGTACTGTGACTCGAATTCGCGCACCTGTTCGACCGGCACATCGTCAATGATGCCGTTTGTCGACGCCCAGATGACGGCCACCTGCTCTTCGACGGGCATCGGCTGATACTGTGGCTGCTTCAAGATTTCAGTCAAACGCTGGCCACGGTCGATCTGGCGCTTGGTCGCCGGATCGAGATCCGAGGCGAACTGTGCGAACGCGGCCAGTTCACGGAACTGAGCGAGGTCGAGTCGCATACGACCAGCGACCTGCCGCATGGCGCGAATCTGCGCATCGCCGCCGACGCGGGAGACCGAGAGACCGGCGTTCACGGCTGGCCGGACTCCGGCGTAGAAGAGGTCGCTCTCCAGGTAAATCTGACCGTCAGTGATCGAAATCACGTTCGTCGGGATGTAGGCCGACACGTCGTTCCCCTGCGTCTCGATGATCGGCAGGGCCGTCAGGCTGCCTCCGCCCTCTTCGTCGCTCATACGCGACGACCGCTCGAGCAGACGCGAGTGCAGGTAGAAGACGTCGCCCGGATACGCTTCGCGTCCTGGCGGGCGCCGCATGAGCAGCGAAACCTGGCGGTACGCCCAGGCGTGCTTGGACAGGTCGTCGTAAACGATGAGCGCATCGCCGCCCGCTGCCATGAACTCCTCGCCCATGGCGGTGCCGGCGTAGGGGGCGATGTACTGCTGCGACGCCGGGTCGGAGGCCGAAGCGGCGACCACAATCGTATGGTTCATCGCGCCGTGGCGCTCGAGAATCGCGACCGTCTGCGCGATTTGCGCGCGCTTCTGGCCGATGGCGACGTAGATGCATATGACGTTCGAGCGGTTCTGATTGATGATCGTGTCGATCGCGATGGCTGTCTTACCGGTCTGGCGGTCGCCGATGATCAACTCGCGCTGGCCGCGGCCGAGCGGAATCATGCTGTCGATCGCTTTGAGTCCGGTCTGGATTGGCGTATCGATGTTCTGGCGAGCGATCACGCCCGGGGCGATACGCTCGATGTTGCGAAATTTCTCGGTCTGAATCGGGCCTTTGCCGTCGATCGGCTGGCCGAGCGCATTCACCACGCGGCCGACCAGCGCCTCGCCAACCGGCACACTCGCGATGCGTCCGGTTGACTTAACTTCGTCGCCTTCTTCAATATCGGTGTATTCGCCCAGAATGATGACGCCGACCGAGTCTTCCAACAGGTTGAAGGCCATACCGAGGGCCCCGGTCGAGAACTCGACCAGCTCGTTCGCCATGACGTTACGCAGGCCGTACACCGTGGCGATACCGTCGCCAACCTCGACCACGTAGCCGACGTTGGTAACGACCATCTTTTCGCCGTAGGTTTCGATCTGTTGCCGGAGTATGCTACTGATCTCGGTTGGTCGTACGACCATATTCCCTCCTGATTACGACTCGGCTGCGTTGGGCGTTCTCGTCTCTCGTTTCGACCATTGATTCCGTGCACCGGCGCGGTCGATCGCTCTCTAGCGACCCATCCGTTGCCGCAACTGCTTCAACTGGGTGATCACGCTCCCATCGAGAAGCATGTCCCCGATGCGTACCACGATTCCGCCAATAATCTCCGGATCAACGTGCGTTGTTATTTCAAGCTCTTTGCCAACCATCTGCTGAATCTTCGAGCGAACCAAAGCAAGTTCGTCCGGACTCAACTCGATAGCTGTCGTCACATTCGCAATGGCGACACCACGATCTTCGAGCACCATCGAATGAAAGACGTCGACGATCTGTGGCAGCTGTTGGAGGCGGTTGCGCTCCAGCAACATGAGCAGCAAATTGCGTACGCCCTGCTGTTGCTCGCCCGGGACCAGCGAACGGAGTGCCGCCTGCTTGTCCTCGGTGGCGACTGCCGGATGCTCGAAGAATTCTTCGGAATCCGGGTTCCCGAGCGTCGCGGTCAGGCGATTGAGATCACGCTCCCACTCGTCAAGCCTGCCATGTTCCTTCGCCACATAAAACGCGGCTTGCGCGTAGCGTTTGGCCGCTCCGCCAACGGACATCCGTCATCCTCCTTCGGTCCGGCCTAAGCCTGGAACCGACCTTCGCTGCTCGCCTCGGCCAACGTCTCTTCGATCAGCTTCTGCTGCTGACCGTGATCGAGCTCCTTGCGTACGATTTTGGTTGCCGCGGAGATCGCCAGATCGGCGACTTCCTGGCGCAGCTGCTGCCACGATTGCTCGCGCTCGGCGGCGATTGCCGCGCGCTCTTGTTCCGCGACGCGCGCCGCCTCAATTCCGGCCTGCTCTTTCGCGCGGGCTACGGTTTGGTCGGCGTTCTCGCGCGCTGCAGCCAGCAACTTCTGTGCGTCGCGTCGTGCCTCGCCGAGGATCTCCTCGTTACGCGCCTGCGTCGCGGCGAGTTCCTTCTGCATCCGCTCGGCCGCTTGCATGCTCTCTTCGATCCGCGTGCGCCGCTCATCGATCATATTGGTGAGCGGACCGAGCGCGTATTTCCAGAAAACCGCGACGAAGATGATAAAGGCGACCAGCTGAGCGGCTAATACCCAGCCATCTACTCCAAGTGCGCTCATTCACCCTACCTTTGGGTCGGGACTGCCGAAAAAGATCTTGTACATCAAGTTGTGGGCCGCCGAAACGGCCGCTCACGGATCGATACGCTTGATGGCGCTCCCGCATGGAGCGCCATCATCGAAGTCAATCCTAGAGAACGAACGCGATAATGATCGCGATAACCAGTGCGTAAATCGCGACGGCCTCGGCCAGCGCGGCGCCGATGATCATCGTCGTACGAATCGCGCCTTCCGCCTCCGGATTGCGACCGAGCGCTTCCATCGCGCCCTTGACCGCGAGACCAATTCCGATACCCGGTCCGATGGCGCCCAGGCCCATTGCCAGCGCCGCCGCCATTGGAATGACTACCGCCGGATCGGTAACATTGGAAACCACGCTCGACGTTCTCCCCTCTTCGGTCCGCCGCAACGAACCGATCCAAATCTCGAAACGCAACCTGCGCCCGTTAGAGAAATGCGCTCATCCCACCACTGGAATGAGCTAGTCCCCGGATGCCGACGCTTCCACCTTGCGGTGCGCTCGCACCCCGGACTCCTGTTCAAAGCTTTCCTCGACATGATCATCATGCACTTCGGCCGCGGCCAGTGAAATGTAGATCAACGTCAGGATCGCAAACACCAGCGCCTGAATGAACCCGAAGAGCACCTCGAGATAGAGGAACACCACCGGGATAAGAAAACCGATGAGCGTCACTTTGATGGCGGCCGCGATCGAATACATGATCGTCAGCAGCACGTCGCCCGCGAAGATGTTGCCGAAGAGCCGGAATGAGAGTGAAATGATACGCGCCGTTTCGGAAATCACTTCGATCGGGAAGACGAAGACCGGCGTCGCCAGATGCTTGATCCGCCCCCGGAAGCCATGCGCCTTGATACCTAGGTATTGGAACATCACAAAACTGAGCAACGCCATGGCGAGGGTCATGTTCAAGTCGGATGTCGGCGGCCGGATAAGCGGCAGACGCTCAGTTTCGGTGCCGACGTGGTGAACGAGGTAGACCGAACCGAGACCAGGCAAGAGTTCAACGTAGTTGGCGAAAAGGATGAAGATGAAGAGGCCGCCGATCACCGGGAAGATGCTCCGACCGAGCCGCTTGCCGGCCGCGCCCTCGACCAACCCGAGCAAGAATTCGACGATCATTTCGACCGCGCCCTGACCGCGTGTCGGCACCAGGGTCGCCCGGCGCGCAACCCACGCACCGATAGCGATGAGCAGCACCATGACGATGATCATCATGAAAAAGGAGTTGGTAATCGGGAATTCGTAACCGGTTCCGGGGATCGGAATGTGCCAGAGCGCTTGAGGTGCGACTTCGACATGAACGTTCATGTGCGTCCTTACTCGTCAAGACTCTCGTAGTCGTCGAGACCCTCAGCCTCTTCCGCGCGCTGCCGCTCGGGGCGCGGGCGGATTGATGGCCGTCGCGGCGGGTCCATCACGGCGAGTTTGTACAACAGATACCCGGAAACCACCAGACCAACTACGACACCCACGAGGGTTAAAACCGGCGATGTCCCCAGCCATCTATCGAGGAGTATTCCTCCGCCGATGCATAGTAAAAGACTGGCTACGATTGAGCAACCTAATCCGGATGCCGCGCCGATTGCTCGCCAGTCTTGTCGTTCCCGAGGAGAGTCATTCATGCGCCCTCCTGTCGATTGAGAATAGTATCACAATCTCCGGAAGCAAGGCAATTTCGTCAGTCCCCAACGGTCTGCACGACCGCCGGTTCAAACGGTAACGGCCGCTGGTCGCCGTCGTGCATGATCTGCTTGGCAGCGCCGACAAACCCCGAGAAAAGCGGGTGCGGTCTCGTTGGACGCGACCGGAGTTCCGGATGGAACTGCACACCGACGAACCACGGGTGATCGTAGAGCTCCATGATCTCGGCCAGCTTGCCGTCCGGCGACATCCCGCTGACGATCAACCCCGCCTCATCCATCGCTTCGATGTAGTCGTTGTTCACTTCCCAGCGATGACGGTGCCGCTCTTCCACCATCGGCGCCTGGTAGCACTCGGCCGCCCGCGTGCCCGGCACGAGCTTGCACGGATAAAGTCCGAGCCGCATCGTTCCGCCCATATCAACGTCGCGCTGGTCAGGCATGAGCGCGATCACCGGATCGGGCGTCTCAGGATCGATCTCGGTGCTATTGGCCCGTTCGAGACCCATCACGTCGCGCGCGAACTCGATCACCGCCATATGCAGCCCGTAGCAGAGGCCGAAGTACGGCACCTGATGCTCACGAGCATATCGCGCGGCGACAAGCTTGCCTTCGATGCCGCGCGGACCAAAGCCACCCGGCACGACAATGCCGGAGGCTGTGCGCAGCTGCTGCTCGATCTCCTGCGGCGTCGATTTCTCCGAATTCACCCAGGTGATTTCCACCTCAACATCGTGCGCCAGCGCCGCGTGGGTCAGCGACTCCGAAACGCTCATATAGGCGTCGTGCAACTCAACATACTTGCCGACCAATGCGATCTCGACGCGGCGGGCCGGCGTCTTGATCCGCCGCACCATGTCTTCCCAGTCGCGCAGATCGGGCACCGAATCCTGCCAGCCGAAGTGCTCCGCCAGGTATCGACCGAGTCCGGCTTCTTCCAGCACCAGCGGCACTTCGTAGATCGTCTCGGCGGTTGTGAGCGGGATGACGGCGTCCTCATCGACATCGCAGAAAAGCGAGATCTTCGCGCGGACCTCATCCGGCACTTCATGATCGGCGCGCACCGCGATTACATCCGGCTGAATACCGATGGCGCGCAGCTCCTTGACGCTATGTTGCGTCGGCTTCGTCTTCAATTCGCCGGTGCTGCCGATGCGCGGCAGGAGGGTCACATGAATGTAAAGGACGTTCCGTCGCCCCTCTTCTTTGCGCATCTGGCGGATCGCTTCGAGAAACGGCTGGCTCTCGATGTCACCAACCGTACCGCCGACCTCGACGATCACGACGTCGAGCCCATCGTCGCTCGCGACCAGACGAATCCGTTCCTTGATCTCGTTGGTGATGTGCGGGATGACTTGCACCGTGCCGCCGAGGTAGTCACCGCGGCGTTCGTTGGCGATAACGGCCGAGTAGATCTGGCCGGTGGTGACGTTGGACGCGCGACTCAGGTTTTCATCAATGAAGCGTTCATAGTGGCCGAGGTCGAGATCGGTCTCGGCGCCATCGTTGGTGACAAAAACTTCGCCGTGTTGATACGGCGACATCGTTCCTGGATCGACATTGATGTACGGGTCGAGCTTGAGGATGCTGACCCGGCGCCCGCGACTCTTGATGAGCCGCCCAATCGACGCCGTGGTGATCCCTTTACCAACAGACGACGCGACTCCCCCGGTTACGAATATGTATTTGGGCATGCTCTCCCGAACCTTCCGGCGTCCACACCAGCCATTCCGCGCAATAGCCTCGCCTACTCGGCACGTCGCCGGCTGCTATACCGGCCGCAATATCACGACTTGCAACGTTTCGCTCAGATCGCTCTTCCGCAGGGTGACGCGATCTTTGACCTCGATATCTCCGATGCCGAACTTCTTGAGGAACGGCTCCAACGTGTCGCGTTCGAGATCGCCACGCTCGGTTCGGAACTGCATGGGAATCACGACCGATGGCTCGATCTGCCCAACCAGCTCGGCTGCCGCAGTCGCATCGAGCGTCGGCCCACCGCCGATCGGTACGATGAGAACATCGACCGAACTGAGTCTCTCCGACTGCTCGTCGGTCAGCGCGTGCCCCAGATCACCGGCATGGCAAATCACCAGATCCTCGATTTCAATCAAGTAAATGGTGTTTTTGCCGAGCTGTTTACCATGCTCGTTATCGTGGTACGTCTGAATTCCCGAGATGTAGACTTCGTGGATTTCGTATTCCCCGGGGCCGGTAATCGCCCGGAAACCAGGCGCAACGAGGTCGAGCGCGGCGTGATTCATGTGGTCGTGACTGACGGTAACGATGTCGGCCTGCGGCTGACGCATGTCGTAGCCGCTGTCCAGCGAGAGCGGGTCGGTAAGGACGACCGCTTCACGCCCTTTAATGCGAAAACACGCATGGCCCAACCAGGTGATTTCAGCCATCTTCGTCGACCTGCTTAACTTGACAACATTTAGCTGTACGTTTGGGCAAAACTGGGAGGTAGTCTCCTGCGGCCTAGACGAGTATATCAGGCTCCAGGGATCGTATCCAAACCCGCCCGCCCATCCTGCTTCGCCTGTTCAGCGGCCTGATTCGACGTCTCAATGGCCGTACGGATCGCTTGCGGAATGGGGCGTGCCCGCCGCATGCGCGCATCGTAATTCACGAGCACCAGTTTCGCTCGACAGACGACACGTTCTGCTTCGCGAATCTCGTAATGCACATCAAAGCTCGTCCGCCCGAGCCGCGTGACGCGCAGTCCGACATCGATCAGGTCATCAAACGCCGCCGGTGAAACGTAATCAATCTCGACATGCACGACTGATGTATCGAAGCCATGGCGGGCGTCGATCCCGCCCGTTTCGAAGCCGAGCGAGCGCAGGTATTCATAGAGCGCGTTGTCGAAGTAATCGAGGTATTTGCCGTAGTAGATGATCTGTTGCAGGTCGACGTCGCGGAAGCGCACCCGTTCGCGATGCCAGAAGGTGAAGGGCGTCGCGTCTCCGTCGCTCACTCGGCATCCTCGTTTGGTTCGTCGAGCACATGCCGAATGACGTCCCAGCCGAAGCCACGCCGTTGCAGGAAGCCGATGAGCTTACGACGCCGGACTTCTTCCGCGTCGCGCGTGTGCTGGCTGAGCCACTTCCGCGCCAGTTCGCGTGCGATGGCCTGATCGTCGATCTCGGCCTCGTCCACCACCTGCCCGGCCATTTCGACGTCAACGCCTTTCCCCACCAGTTCGCGCCGGATCATGCTTGCCGAACGTGGTCGATGGCCCTCGCGACTTTCAACGAAGCGGCGGGCGAAATCCTCGTCGTCGAGATAGTGCCATTCATGCATGCGCTCGATTGTCGCGGTGATCGCCTCGGGTGAAAAGCCGTTGCGGACCAGCCGCCGTCGCAGCTCGACCTCGGTGCGCGCGCGGTGCGCGACGAGGCGAAGCGCCGATTCGGTCGCCTTCGCGACTTCTTCCAGCGAACGCAGATGCAACAGATCGGCTTCGGTCAACTCCTGACCGACGTACAGCCCCTGCTCGAGCACGATCACGCCGCTCAGTCCGAGCGCGAATTCACCATCGATCGCCATATTGACCCGATCGGCGTGGCGAGCCTGGGCATCGAGGGCGGTAATCGTACCGGAACGGATGTTCTGTTCCTCCATATGCAGAGTATAGCAGTGTCATCCACCCTCGGCGAACGAAGTCCCGGCTGTGTAAGATCTCATTCGATATGAATGTACGCCGAAGATCGGACAAACCGGTGACCACCCGCAGCCTGGCACGTCGCCAGAAAACCGACCG
>JAICWZ010000230.1 GCA_025966355.1 Thermomicrobiaceae bacterium | reverse complement strand
ATCTGGTCGCCATAACGCGAAAGGCGGAAGAAGTAATTCTCTTCTTCGACCAGTTCCGGGGGAATGTGGTGCTCCGGACAGAGCCCGTTATCGAGTTCTTCATCCGTATAGAACTGCTCGCAGCGCACACAGTAGAGACCGCGATAATGCTTCTTATAGATATCGCCATTGGCCGCGCATGCCTGCCAGAGCTTGCGCGCACCGGCGATGTGCCGCTCCTCGACCGCCGTACGAATGAAATCGTCGTTCGAAATATTGAGCAGCTTTGTCAGGCCGACGAAGGTGGCGGCATTGCGCTCGACAAGATCGGCGGTCGGAATGCCTTCACGCTCGGCGGCCAGGACGTTCGTCAGGCTGTTCTCGTCGGTTCCGGTCAGAAAACGCGTATCGTCGCCCATCAGTCGGTGGAAGCGGGCGAAGGCATCGGTCTGCACGAATTCGAGCGCATGACCGATATGCGGTGACGCGTTCACATACGGAATCGACGTGGTGATGTAATAGCGCTTGTTCGGGTCGCTGCTCAAGATTATCCTCGCTTGTCCGGTTGTCGCCTGCCGTGGGCCAGTTCTTATGATACAAGGGACGTCGAACCTGATGATTCATCGCCCGACATCGGTGTCGAGGTTAAAACTCCTTCAAACGCGCCTCCGGCGTGTTCCAGCGCTCGATGCGCGGATTAAGGACGCGCGCCGCTTCTTCTTCGATGACGACCGTTTCGCAATTGCGCACGCCTGTCCGGCCGGTGACGTAGATGCCCGGCTGGTTGACGAGCACCATGCCGGGGCGTAGCGGCGTCGTTTGCGCGCGCACGAGCCAGGGTGCCTCGTGCGTCGAGAGACCGATGCCGTGGCCGGTGCGATGGCGCAGCATGCCGCTCAGTCCGGCGCGTTCGATCACTTTGCGTGCGGCCTGATCGACTGTTTCGGCCGTGGCGCCGGGCACCATCGCTTCGCGCGCCGCTGCTTGCGCCGCCATGCTCGTCTCGACCCAGCGCACGACATCGCGCAGCGGATCGCCGACGAAAAAGGTCGCGCCCGATTTCGCGTGATAGCCCGCGACGCTCGCCGTGAATTCGACGGTGACGGTGTCGTTGCGCGACAGCGTTCGATGGCTGGTTGGTGCGTGTGGGTAGCCGGCGCGCGTGCCGCTCCGCAAAACACCGCTGATCGGCCGCGAAAGCGGATCATACAGGTCGCCGAGTTCGGTGCGCATGATCGTGTCGACGACACCGAGGATTTCATGCAGCGCGTCGCGTTCGGAGGAGCCGCTGGTCAGGCGGGCAAAGATGCGCTCCAGTGCGAGGTCGGAGAAATCACAGGCGCGTTTGATTAGATCGATCTCCGGCTGGCTTTTGATCAGACGGAGTTCGGCGACGTAGTCGGAGAGTTCGCTCTCCTCGACCTCCTCCTGCACGCCTTTCCATTCGCTTGCTGGAAGCGCGTCGATGACGAGCGGTCCGCCGGCTTCGCGGGCCATCCAGACGATCGGGCTGGTTTCACCGGGGTATTCGGCATACCAGCGGATATCGCGAATCGAGCCGGTGGATGCGAATTCCGCGTCGAGTTGCGGCACGAAGAGCGCGACCCGGCGGTCGCTCCAGACGCAGGCGGCGGCGGGCCGATCGGACGGAGCGAAGGCGATGCCGGTCACGTACCGGATATTCTCCGGCGAGAACAGCAACAACGCGTGTCTCTCGTCCTTCTCCAGACGCTCGGCCAGCCGGTTGACGACCTGCCGGTGGAATGCTTCTCCAAGGACCATCAATTACCCCTCGATCGCGAAAAGGCGGCACGGCTCGATCAAAAACCTGGGATCCGCTCCCTAATTCTCACCTGTTGGCGCCAAAATTGCTACTGTGATTCGTGCGCCTGCCGGGAGCGGTTTCGCCCGGCGGAATTCGCGGAAAACCGGCCAACGGGCTAGACAAACGAAACCAAAACGGAGAGAATAGAAAGCGAGGGGTGACGTCGCTGATGACGTCCTCCACCATTAAATAGCACACCAGACTCATCTCCTCCTCACGTGCGGGGCAGCCGTCCACCAGCGGCTGCCTCGTGCGGTCTCCGGACTTTTTTTGGCCGTCGCCGCGCCACAACCGTTTGACCGGTGTTGATCGTATCCACGTTTGTGGGAAGCGAGCCCGCCAGTCGTTACAATAGTGGTGAGCATCCGCGGGATGGCATCGCCGGTGTAGCTGTACATCTCTGGGCCAAACCGACCAGTGCGGTCGTGACGGGCGCCCGTCCACCTGCGGATTTGCCGAGGAAGGTGCTAAAAGCCGATGAGAGATCCATCGGGTCAACAGCGACCCGACCGACCAGGTGGCCCGCAACCCCCTCCGACGTTTCGCTCGCGCTTTCCGTCGTGGATTGTCTGGGTGTTGTTGGGCGCCATTGCGTTTTACTACGTCTACCTCCTGTTCTGGCCGCATCAGGTCTCGCGGCTCGATATTTCCTATTCGGCCATGGTCGCGCAGGTGCAGGCTAAGCATGTCAAAAGTGTAACGATCGAGGGACAGTCGGTCTCCGGCGAATTTACGCAAGAGATGCAACTGGTCGACGGTACGGTGTTAACGGCTGATCAGCAGGTTCCACCCGCGGACTCCGGTGACAAGGTTTCGAAGGGAACCCATTTCGACACGGTCATTCCGGAACGAACCCAGCCCGATGTCACGAAGCTGATGCAAGACAACAATGTCGAGATCAAGGCGAAGGTTGCCCAGGGTTCGATCTGGCCGACGTTGCTCGTCTTTGGCATGCCGATCGTGATCATTCTCGGCATCATGTGGCTCTTCGGCCGCAACATGTCGCGCGGGCAGCAAAATATCTTCAGTTTCGGACGCAGCAAGGCGAAGATGTACGATGCCGAGCGGCCGCGTGTGACGTTTGCCGACGTCGCCGGTGAAGAAGAGGCGAAGGGCGAACTGACCGAGGTCGTCGACTTCCTCAAAAACCCCGCCAAATACCACAGCATCGGTGCGCGTCTGCCACGCGGCATCCTGCTCATCGGCCCGCCGGGCACCGGCAAGACGCTGCTGGCGAAAGCGGTCGCCGGTGAAGCCGGTGTGCCGTTCTTCAGCGTCAGCGCCTCGGAATTCGTCGAGATGTTCGTCGGCGTCGGCGCCAGCCGCGTGCGCGATCTGTTCGAGAAGGCCAAGGCCTCGTCGCCCTCGATCGTCTTCGTCGATGAACTCGACGCGGTCGGTCGTCAGCGCTTCGCCGGACTCGGCGGCGGCAATGACGAACGCGAGCAGACGCTGAACCAGTTGCTGGTCGAGATGGATGGTTTCGATGAACACCAGAATGTCATCGTCATCGCGGCGACCAACCGGCCCGACGTGCTCGATCCGGCGCTCCTCCGACCGGGCCGCTTCGACCGGCAGGTGACGGTTGGGTTGCCGGACCGGCGCGGACGCGAGGCGATCCTCAAGATTCACAGCCGCGGTATCCCGATCTCACCCGAAGTCGATCTCGACAAGATCGCCTCCGGCACGCCCGGCTTCTCGGGCGCCGATCTGGCGAACCTCGTCAACGAAGCGGCGCTGCTGGCGGCGCGCAAGGGAAAGAAGATCGTCGATCCGATCGACTTCGAAGAGGCGATCGACAAGATCGTGCTCGGCACCGAGCGCGCCTTCGTCATGAGCCCGCACGATAAAGAGGTCGTGGCGTATCACGAGGCTGGTCACGCCATCGTGGCCTATTTCTCGGAAGGCGCCGACCCGTTGCGCAAGGTGAGCATCGTGCCGCGCGGGCGGGCGCTCGGCGTGACGGTGCAGTCGCCGACCGAGGATCGCTTCAACTACAGCCGCCACTATTTGAAGGGCCGGCTGGCCGTCATGATGGGTGGTCGGACGGCCGAGGAGATCGTTTTCAACGAGATTACGACCGGCGCGCAGAACGATCTAAAAGAATCGACGGCGCTGGCGCGGCGCATGGTTGGTCTCTGGGGCATGAGTCCGGAGGTCGGCACGATCTATCTCGGCACCGGTGAGGAGCACGTCTTCCTCGGCCGCGAGATGGGCCAGGAGCGCGACATCAGCCAGAACCTGCTCGATCGCGCCGATCGCGCCATCCAGGCGTTGGTCGACGAGGCGAAGGAGCGCGCGCATCAGATCCTGACACAATATCGCGACAAGCTTGATGAACTGGCCGATGCGCTCGTGACCGACGAGACGGTCGATTCGGTGCGAATCGCCGAACTGCTCGGTGTACCGGCCGT
>JAICWZ010000603.1 GCA_025966355.1 Thermomicrobiaceae bacterium | reverse complement strand
CCACTGGCTCCTGCGCGAACGGCGTTTCGGCCACTTCGAGCGTTCGATCTCGCTGCCGACATCGGTCGATTCGCAGGCCGCAACCGCCAGCTTCGATACGGGGGTGCTGACGATCCAGTTGCCGAAGGTCGATCAAGCACGGCCGAAGTCGATTCCGATCAAGGTCGGCGAGTAGCCGGCGTCATCAGCATGTCCTGAGGTTGGAGGACATCAGACGGCACCCTCGTCACTTCACCCCTCGCTTGGTAGGCTGGTACCGTTCACGGTCAAGCGTGCTTCTTGGGAGGGGTGGGATTGACACCGTTACAACTCATGCTGGCGTCCATTGCCTCACAGACCGGCAACGTCATCGACCACACACAGGCGATCTGGTCGTCTCTCAGCGATTTCGGTCGGACCACCGTCGGTCCGATTCTCTCCGTTCTGGTCATCTTGCTCATCGCCCTGGTTGTCTTGCGCCTGGTGCGAAACCTCATCCGAAGCATGATCCGAAAGCTGGTGGAACGGAACGAAAAGCCGAGCCGCGAGTTGACGCTCAAAATCAACACGCTCTCCAGCGTGGTCGAATCCGGCGTCCGTGCCCTGGTCCTGGTCATCGCCGGAATGATGATTCTGAGCAACATCGGCATCAATATCGCGCCGCTGCTCGCCAGCGCCGGTGTCGTCGGCATCGCCATCGGCCTCGGCGCCCAGAGCCTGATCAAAGATGTGATCGGCGGCTTTCTCATCCTCTTCGAGGATCAGTACGGCGTCGGTGATGTCATCGCGGTTAACGGCTTTTCGGGTGTCGTGGAACATCTCAGCCTGCGTCGCACCGGGCTGCGCGGCACCGACGGCAGCTTCACGATCATTCCCAACGGGGACGTGCGTGCGGTCCAGAACCTGACCAAGGACTGGTCGCGCGCCGTCATCGACGTCGATATCTCACACGACGACGATATCGACCAGGCGGTCGGCGTGCTGACCGAAATGCTCGACGGGATTCAAGATGATCCGGAGCTAGGGAGCGCTATTCTGGCTCCAGCTGAAATCCTCGGGGTACAGGCCATGGGACCGTATCAAGTGACCCTGCGCGTGATGATCAAGACGTTGCCGATGGAGCAATGGCGCGTGCAGCGTGTCCTTTTGCGCCGCATCAAGCAAGTCTTCTACGCTTCGGGTGCGACCATTCCCTACCCACGCAGCGAGACCGTTGTGCGCGCGCTTGATGAGCAAAGCGCGCGGTCGCCGCTCTTCGCCGGAGTCCACGACAACCCGTCCTCCAACGACGAGTAATCCCATGGGTGAACTGGCCCACGCACATTTTGTTGTACGGCACGCCGCCTCTTGCTTTCCGGCCTGATTCTTGCGGATGAGAGTGGCGGTGCCGGCGGCCACGCTCTGGGCGGCCGGCACACTCCGTCGCTTGACCGACATGAAACACGTGCCGCTCACGTGTGCGACATGCTCGGGGCACTTCACCGGCACGGAGTCTTGTCCTCGCCCCGAGCACTACCCTGCCCTCGGAACCGACAGGGACGCTCACGAGCGCCGTTTCGTTTATGCTGAGATCGTCTTATCGGCGATGCTG
>JAICWZ010000592.1 GCA_025966355.1 Thermomicrobiaceae bacterium | reverse complement strand
TAGATGCTGGTAGTGCCGGAAGAGCGGGTAGCCGAGGCCGATCTGCGCGAACCACGAGTCGGTCGGGTCGTGACCGTCGGCCAGCGCCGAGGCAGCGTGCTGCGCGGCGGCGATGTGCAAGATGTGATCGTTGAGCGGCTGCACCCGAATGGTCGCCTCGGGCGCCAGAAAAAACGCGCTGAAGCCGATCGCGATGAGCAGAACGACGTAGGCGATCAACTGCTCGATCTCGAACTCGGGCATCCCGCGCGAGACAGGACTCTCGGATTCCTCAACGTCAACCGAGGGAAGCGCCGCCATCAGATTCCTTCGCCAAACAGACCGTACGAACGCGTTGCCGATCGGGCACTGCAGAGTGTAGCCGAATTGTGGTCGACTGTGCTTGACCCAGTTGTCACAACCGCGCTCAGCCGACCTGGAACTTCGATACCCTATCCATAGGCAGGGAGAGCGTTCAGAGGCCGAGCGACTCGATGAAGAACTGCGTCACGCGTTGCTTGTATTCGTCGGGATCGACTTCGATGGCGCGGACATGCTCGGCCCCCGGCACCCACCAGATCTCTTTCGGCTCACCGGCCGCCGCGTAATTCCGCGTGCTGTTGTCCGGCGGCACCGAGGTGTCGTCAAGACCGTGGATGATCAAGATCGGTCGTGGGCTGATCTGACCGATCAGCGCGACCGGCCGCACGTCGTTCATGTTGGCGCCCATCCGCCACTGAGCGAAGCGGATCGTCACCGGCGCGAACGGAAACGCCGGAATGTGTAGGAACTTCTGGAAGCTGGTTGAGACGACGTTGGCGGCATCGCTGAAGCCGCTGTCGTCGACCACCGCGGCGATGCGAGTATCCTGCGCCGCTGCCAGGATCGTGACTGAACCACCGAGCGAGACACCGAGCGCGCCGATCTTACTCGGGTCGACATCGGGGCGCGTCACGAGATAATCAACGACCGAGATGAGATCGAACTGTTCGCGCGCGCCAAGCGTCACCGCGTCCCCACCGCTTTCGCCCCGCGCGCGCATGTCGTAGGTGAAAACGCTAAAACCGGCCGCATGGAGAAAATCGGCCCAGAGAAGCATCTGATTTTGATCGTCACCGTAGCCATGCGACAGAATAATGGTGGTGCGACTGGAACCGGGAAAGAACCGACCGGCCAGCATCACACCGTCACGCGTCTTGAAGCGTACGCTCTGCGGCTCGAGCGACGGATAATCGCTCAGTGTCCAGTTGTATGTGTTCTGCTTGGGATGGATCGCTCGTCCGGAGGCGTACCAGCCGACTCCGCCCAAGAGCGCGACAACCAGAAGGACGACGATGAGGATCATGAATCCAACCCGACGCAATCGTGCATGTCGCAGCTTCCCAGAGTTCGAGATGATCCGATGATCACCGTCAACCATGCACCAACCCACGCGGCGATCTGCGAGCCGAAACAATCCGAATGGTGAACGATCATAGCACTGAACGACACAGGAGTGGCGTCGATGTCTGGAATCGACCGGCAGAATATCGAGATCAAAGTGCGCCTCAGCGAAGCAGGCCATCGTCGGATCGAGCAAAACATGAATCGTTTGGTTACCGGGGCGGGCAGCCTGTCAACGGATGTCGACACCTATTTTCATGTGCCTCGGGGCCGCCTCAAGCTGCGAGTCAG
>JAICWZ010000370.1 GCA_025966355.1 Thermomicrobiaceae bacterium | reverse complement strand
TACGATCGAGGAATAAATTAATCGGGCAATTGCCCAAACTATGGAGGGGACACAAATATATGGAACTCGCCATTCTCGGGCTTGGGCGTATGGGCGCCAACATGGTGCGCCGGCTCCTACGCGACGATCACAGGGTCGTCGCCTGGAATCGGAGCCATGAACCAATCAAGGAACTCGAAGGCGAAGGCGCGGTCGGCGCCTATGAACTGGAAGATGTCATTACGCAACTCCAGCAGCCCCGTGTTATCTGGATGATGCTTCCCTCGGGCCAGGTGACGACCGACATGATCAATCGCATCCTGCCGATGATGTCAAAGGACGACATCCTGGTCGATGGCGGCAACTCCAACTGGAAAGACTCGGTGGCGCGCGCTAAGCAGGCGAAGGAGCACGGCGTTCGCTATCTCGACGCCGGGGTGAGCGGTGGCGTCTGGGGCCTCGAAGTCGGCTACTGCACCATGGTCGGTGGCGAGGACGACGCCTTTGCCATCGTCGAGCCGGCCATCAAGACGCTGGCGCCGGTTGATGGCTACAAGCATGTCGGTCCGAGCGGAGCCGGTCATTTCAGCAAGATGATCCATAACGGCATCGAGTACGGCATGCTGCAAGCCTACGCCGAGGGTTTCGAGATCCTGGAAAAATCCCCGTACGATTACGACCTGGCCGGACTGGCGAAACTCTGGAACCACGGCAGCGTCGTTCGCTCCTGGCTGCTGGAGCTGGCCGAGCGCGCCTTTGATGACGACCCGAAACTCGATTCGATCCGCGGCTATGTCGATGACTCCGGCGAAGGACGCTGGACCGTCTTCGCGGCGATCGACGAAGATGTGCCCGCGCCGGTGTTGACGCTCTCGTTGATGGCCCGCTTCCGCTCGCGTCAGGAAGATTCCTTCTCGGCCAAAGTCGTCGCCGCCTTGCGCCATCAGTTCGGCGGTCACGCCGTCAAGTCCGAAACCGACTCCGCCGGCTAAGCTCACCTGGAGAAGCCATGCAGACCGCAACCGTCGAGAATCCACTCCGCGAGGGCCTTCGGCTTGAACGCGTCCCCGCGCCCTGCGCCATGGTCATCTTTGGCGCCTCGGGAGATCTGACGAGTCGCAAGCTGATGCCCGCGCTCTACAACCTGGCGATCGAAGGGTTGCTCCCCTCCGGCTTCAGCGTCGTGGGCTACGCGCGCCGCGACTTGACGCATGACGTCTTTCGCGCGCAAATGCGCGACGCTGTCGACAAGTACTCACGACGCCGCCCGGTCGACCCGACCGTCTGGGAGACCTTCGAGCAGGGCATTTCGTATGTCCAAGGCAACTTCGAAGAGTCCGGCGACTACGAAAAGCTCGGCAAAGAGCTCGAACGGCTCGACAAGGAGCGCGGTACGGCCGGAAACCGCATCTACTACCTCGCCGCGCCGCCCGTTGCGTACCAGACGATCGTCGACAACCTCGGCGGTGCCGGACTGGTCGGCGAGGAACAGGATGAAAGCTGGACCCGGCTCGTCGTGGAAAAGCCGTTCGGGCGCGATCTCGGCAGCGCCATCGCCCTGAATGAGCATCTGCACACCGTCTTTCGCGAGAAGCAGATCTATCGCATCGATCACTACCTCGGCAAAGAAACCGTCCAGAACATCATGGCGTTCCGTTTCGCTAACGGCATTTTCGAGCCGATCTGGTCGCGCAACTACATCGATCACGTCCAGATCACGGTGGCCGAAACGATCGGCATCGAGGATCGCGGCGGCTACTACGACAAGGCCGGCGCACTGCGCGATATGGTGCAGAACCATATGCTGCAACTCCTCAGCGTCATCGGCATGGAGCCGCCGATCACGTTTGGGGCCGACGCCGTGCGCGATGAGAAGGTCAAGACACTGCGCGCCATCCGCCCGATCTCCCCGGAAGCGGTCGACGAGTTCGCGGTGCGCGGGCAGTACGCGCCCGGTTGGGTGGCCGGTCAGGAAGTTGAGGGCTATCGCCAGGAGGCAAAAGTCAATCCCGAGTCGGTGACCGAAACATTCGTCGCGGTCAAGCTGCTGATCGACAGCTGGCGCTGGGCGGGCGTGCCCTTTTATCTTCGTACCGGCAAGCGGATGCCGCGTCGCGTCACCGAGATCGCCATCCAGTTCAAGAGCGTGCCGCATTCGCTCTTCAAATCCACGGCCGGTTCACCACTCGAACCGAACGTCCTGACGCTGCGCATCCAGCCGGACGAAGGGATCTCGCTCAAGATCGCCGCTAAAGTGCCTGGCCCGAGCATTCGACTTCGCTCGGTCAACATGGGCTTTCTCTACGGCACGTCGTTCTTCGTCGAATCACCAGACGCCTACGAGCGGCTGCTGCTCGACTGCATGTACGGCGAATCGACGCTCTTCACCCGCCGCGACGAGACCGAAGCCGCCTGGAAACCGATCACCGAGATCCTCGAAGGCTGGGCCATCGCGCCGCCGCAGCGGATTCCGCAATACGATGCCGGCACCTGGGGGCCGGCCGAAGCCGATGCCTTTATCGCTCGCGACGGCCGCTCCTGGCGGCGACCATAATGTGCGTGCGTAGGGGAGGTGCGTAGAATGAGCGGTGTCAATGTCAGCAGCGAAGTTCATGGACGCAAAGGGCCGGCCGTGGATGTCGGTTCGATCGAACGTGAGCTGGCGCAACTCTGGCGCATGCCGACCGTCGTCGGGCTGCGCGAAACGGATATCGTGCCAACGCGCACCAGCGTACTCAACCTCGTTGTACACTCGTCGAACGAGACGATCGGCAAACGGACCGGCAACATCATCAATGAACTCGCCGCGAACCATCCCTCGCGCGTCATCAGCTTCACGGCAACCTCCGATCCGCACGCCTTCGACGACGATATCGACGCGCATGTCAGCACCCACTGCCACACCGCTTCAGGCGAACGCTTCGCCGAGTGCTACGAAAAGATCGAGATCAAATCGCCGCCCGATTCGCTCGACGAACTGCCGAGCCTGATCGTTGCGCTGGCCGTGCCCGATCTGCCGACCTTCATCTGGTGGCCAGGCCAG
>JAICWZ010000484.1 GCA_025966355.1 Thermomicrobiaceae bacterium | reverse complement strand
GTTACGGCGCAACTCGAAAAGCTGGCGGCACCGAGTCGTGTCCAACTGGCGGACCTGGCTGTTCCGGGTGAAACGGCCGAAACGTTCGTCACCAACGGCCAGCTCGATGCCTTCAAGAACGAGATCGCATCGGTCAAGGCGCGGGGCACCGACCTGAAACTCGTGACGATCACGCTCGGTGGGAACGACCTGCTGAATCTGGCGAACGTCGGTACAGCCGATCGCCAGTCAGGTCTCGATCGCTTCAAGACGCAGTACCCGACCGCCATCAACGACGTACGCCAGGCGTTAGGCGGGCTGAAACCGGTCATCGTGGTGACAACGTATTACGATCTCTCGGGCAGTGATCCTGCGCAGCAGGGGAGTGACGCCTGGTGGGTTGGGCAATTCAATGACGTCATTCGATCGACCGCCCAGGCTGATGGCCTCCAGATCGCCGATCTGGAAAGTGATTTCCGTGGCCACATCGCGGATTGGACCTGGTTTCCGACCGACGTCCACCCGAACAACGCCGGGCATGCCGAAATCGCGCGGCTCGTATGGGCGGCGTCGGGTTTCGATCAAGAGCCGCCGGTCGTCAAGATTGTAAAACCGGCCGCCGGGCAGCTGCCACGCTCGATCCCGACGATCGCCGTCACGGCCAACGACAACGTTGGAGTTACCGGCGTTGAGTTGTGGGTGAACGACCAATTGGTTTCGTCGTTGATTTACGAACCGTCATTGCAGCAGTATGTCGGTGTTTGGGACAGCGGCACGGCGCGCGACGCACAAACGACACTCAGCATTCGCGCCATGGATCTCGCGGGGCATACGACAACCGCAACGATCGACGTCACCCGGCCCGCTTCGTAATCAGGAGGTTGCGCGTCATGGTCGCATCACAATTTGCGTCCACCAAAGTCGATCCGGACGTCGATCTTCAGGGGAAGCTGAGCGTCTTCTCGCTCTCCGATCTCTTCCAGATGCTGAGCTTCACGCGTAAGACCGGCACGGTGACGCTCATCCAGGGCTGGAACTCGCGCACGATCACGTTCGAAGACGGGCGGGTCAGCTACGTCGCGGCCGGCAGCCGCCTGCCAACGATGGTTGAGCTGCTCCATCGCAACGGTAAGGTCGACCGTGAGCAGATGGAGTCGCTGAAGCAGTCACGCGCGCGCAGCTCGGCCGAGATGATCGAGCAGCTGCGCGGCGCCGGGGTCATCAGCGCCGAAGATTTACAGACGTGCCGCGAACAGCTGCTGGAGCTTTCGATCTACACCCTCTTCCTCTGGCGCAACTGCTACTTCACCTTCAAGGCAGGCGAGGTGGTGCGTGAAGGCGGAGTGGCGGTCGATGTCGATAGCATGCAGATCATCATCGAGGGGACGCGGCGCGTCGATGAATGGATCGAGGTCAGCCCGGTCGTGCCGTCGGTCTACATGATCTTTCGTTCGCGCAAGGATCGACCGCTCGAAGCGCCGCCGAACGATCTGTCACTTACGCTGAATCTGGTTGATGGCACGCGTGACGTCTTTGCCATTTCACGCCGGCTCGGTTTCACGCAATTCCAGACGGCGCGAGCGCTCTTCGAGCTGGTGCAACGCGGCTACATCGAGGCCGTTCCGCCGAACAAGCTGAAAGTGGTCGAGCTGTTCAACCTGGCGGTCGAATCGATCTACATCAAACTGTGCATGTTCGATAAGGCACGTATCGCGCTGGAGTTCGAACACCAGCTCAACCGCTTCGCGCTGGAAAACCGCCTCAAGACGCGCATGGCCGCCGGCAAGATCTTGATGACCGATCTGCACACGCCGATCTCGCCGGTCGAGCTGGTCGACCTCTACAAGCTCTTCATCGCTATCCAGAACAACAAGTTCTCGAAGATGTTCGAACCGGTGGTCGCGCAGGGCCTGATGGAAGGGCTCTACCTGCACACCGATGCCGAGTTCCGGCAAATGATGAGAATGTACGAATTTTATGAGATCGAAGGACTCCTCCTTTTCGACATGTTCAAGGGCGAGAAAACGGCTGCAAAGGTGGGCTGACCGGAAGGCTGGATCGAACCGTCAGGCTGCCGTTGCCGATTCTCGCAGGCGCTGCTACGATCGCCATACAGATTCAATTCAGCGCAGTGGCAGGTATCTGCCAGAGGAGGCGGCATGGTCGAGACGACAGTGAGTCCGACACGCACGTCGATTTATGAGCAGCTTGGTGTGCGCACAATCATCAATGCCAGCGGCGCCACCACGGCCGTCAGCGGTACGCTGATGTCGCCCGAAGTCGCCGAGGCGATGGTCGAGGCGGCCAAAGCCTTTGTCGTGCTCGATGAGTTGAATGCAAGGGTCGGCGAAAAGCTCGCCAGCGTGACCGGAGCCGAGGCGGGCTACG
>JAICWZ010000369.1 GCA_025966355.1 Thermomicrobiaceae bacterium | reverse complement strand
TGCTCGTTCCCTTCGGCGTCGACTTTATCCGGCTCCTGATAACGCCGGTGATAGGCACCCTCATTGGCGCAGGGGATGATCTGCACCGGCGCTTCGGAGATCCAGCGGTGGCCAAACGATTTCTCGTAATGCTCCTCTTCGCCGCACAGCCGCGCGACCGCCCGTCGTTGATCCGGATCGGTCACCACGATGAAATCCTGCCCCTGGCTAAACCCGGCGCTCGGCACCCGGCGGGCAAGATCGAGGATCCGGTCGAGCGCGGTCATGTCGATCGGATCGGGCTTGAAGTGGCGCACGATCCGACGCTTGCGCACGAGTTCGGCAAATTCCATGCGGCTTCTCTCCCCTGCTGAACATCAACGCGGCACATTCCGTCGCGTTCTGGCAGGATACGTGGGGAGCCGGAACGAGGCAAGCCCGGATTCGGCGAACACGACGTGCCGCACGCCGTATACTTTTTGCCTTATGGACACTCGGGAACGACCGCGTGCGTTCGCGAGCAGCAACAGGGGCCAGACCGTTGACCAAGAATCGATCGAACGGCAAAGAACCGGACGACGCGATGCTCCGCGTTGCCAAGCTGCGCTATGCCTACGGGCCGGCGCAGGCGCTCAACGACATTAGCTTCGCGCTTGATCCGGGCGAACTGGTCGTGCTGGCCGGGCGGAACGGCGCCGGTAAATCGACGCTCTTGCGCTGCATCGCCGGTTGGACCAGACCGGCCCAGGGCGACATCCTGATCTCCGGCAAACCGCTTCGCGACAACGAACGTCAGGCGCGTCAGGCGATGATGCTCGTGCCCGATACGCCGGTCTTCTACGATCAGCTCACCGCCTGGGAACACATCACCTTTGTCGCTCGCGCCTACCGGCTGGACGGCTGGGAAGCACAGGCCGGTCAGCTTCTGGAGCACTTCGCGCTCAGCGCCCAGCGCGACTACTATCCATTCACCTTCTCGCGTGGCATGCAGTACAAGCTCGGACTCTGCCTTGCGCTGCTGGTTGAGCCGTCGCTGCTGCTCCTTGACGAGCCGTTCGGGCCGCTCGAACCGCTCTCATCGGAACAGCTCTGGCACGACCTGGAAATCTATCGCGACGCCGGGATCGCGATCCTGCTCAGTTGCCACCAGTTGCCGACCGAGGCGCCGCCGGACCGCTATCTGCTGATGGATCAGGGAACGCTGCTCGGCGACGGCACGCCCAGGCGCCTGGCGGAGCAGTTCGAGGTGCGCGGCGAACCGACGCTCGACCGCCTGCTGCACGCCGCCGTGATGGAGCAGATGCGGAGCCCGCTTGCTCACTGATCTCCGCCTGCTGCTCTGGCTGCACTGGCGCCAGCTGTTGCGCACGGCGGTCTACTGGCTGCGCGTCATCGGCTTCGATCCGCTCGAAGATACGACCAGCAACAAGCTCTATGGTGTCTATCTGGTGATCATCGGTGGCGGTTGGTTCGTCCTGATGTGGAGCCTCATCGTGCATGGGGCGCTTGGGATCGGCGAGCGCCTGACCGATTCGCAACTCGAGCGCGCACGCTCCGGCTTCGAGTCGGGCTTCCCCTGGGTCGTGACCGGCCTCGCGTTGCTCTTCATCCTGCTGGCGCTGCGCAAGACACCGTTGAAACTCTCGGTCGAAGATCTCGCCTACATCGCCGCGTCGCCGATGCGTCGCGATGCGATCGGGCTGATGGGGTTCGCCGGTTATACCGGGATCGGGCTGGCGGTGACTATGCCGCTGACCGTTCTCGCCTCGATGATGCTGGCGCATCCGAACAGTAACGACGAGATCGGGCTCATGGCCTATCCAGCGATTCTCACCAGCATCCCGCTCGTCATCTTCACGGCGGCGTGCGCCTGGTGCATCGGATTCTGGCGCCTGCGCCGGACGAATCCGCCGCGGTCGCTCTGGCTCCTGCCATTGTTGCTTGCCATCGTGGCCTACGCCGTTCCAGGCGTGATGACCTGGCCGGGACGTGTCCTGGCGCGCGAAGTACTCGCCGAACAGGCTCGCAATCAGGCGTTCCTGTTGCTCGCGCTGGCGGTGATCACGTTCGCCGGCGTCATCTGGCTCGGACGGCGAATCAATCTGATCACCGTCGCGGCCGAACTCGGCACGACCTCGCAACTCAAGTCACTCGGCGTGCTCGGGCGCTTCACCTGGCGCGATCTCTCGCGTCAGATGCGCGATCGCGAACGGCTCGCCAAACGCCCATCGCATCTTCATCTCCCCAGGGTGAACGGAACGAGCATGCTGGTGGCACGCGCCGGACTTATCTTCGCGCGGCAGCCGCTCCCCTTCGCCTGGGCGGTGCTCCGCTCGACGGCGCTGATCGCGGCGGGGGCCGGCCTGGCGCTCATCGGCAGTTCCGCGCTCAGCTGGCTTTTCTGGCTCACCTTCGTCATGATGCTGCCTTCGCGTGACATTCTGAGCGTCTACTCGGACGACCAGACGAACGCCTTCCTGCGCCAGTTCATCCCGGCGGATAACCTGACGTTGCTGGCGGTCGATGCATCGCTCCCCTTTGTGCTGATCTGCCTGCTCGGCCTGATCGGTTCCGCGGTCGCGATCGTCGTCTCGGGCGTCAACCCGCTCATCATCCCGCTGATACTCGTCTTCGCCGCCGTCATGCTGCTCAGCCAGGCGGCCGCGCTCGTCCGCGCGCCGGGCGGCGATCCAACGATCGCCTCACTCTTCTTCACCGGCTTCGGTTTCGGCATCCCGTTGCTGCTGGCCGAGTTCACCGGCCCCGGCACGGCGCTCCTCGCCGCCCTCACCGCCGCCCTCCTCCTCGCCTGGGCCATCTCCACCAGCTCCCGCTTCGCGGCGATCGCGATGGGGGAGTGAGAAGGTACGATTGCAGATCTGCGCTACCTGTTAATCTCATCGCTCGTGGCTTCGATCGGCATCATTGCACCTAGAACGACGTCGGTAAGCCTCGAAAGAAGAGGGCCTTCGTCTCCAGGAATCGCCGCGAGTGACTCGATCCCTTTGCCAAAGGGCATTGTCGGCCCGGGATAGAGAATACCGGCGTATTC
>JAICWZ010000297.1 GCA_025966355.1 Thermomicrobiaceae bacterium | reverse complement strand
GTACGCTGATCCTGGCGATCATCGGCGCGGTGATCCTGCTGGCGATCGTCAACATGGTGAGACGAACTGCCTAGCCGCTGAATACATTCGGACCGAAACAGACCCGGCAGCGAGCCGGGTCTGTTCATGCCTGTCGACTTTGCCTGGTGTCGCTTGGCGCTAATCTGAGACGGCGATCGCGTGCTGGGGATGATCGGCCGGTTGGTAGCCAAGTTGTAGCGAGATCTCGTGCGCGGCCTCGATCAGCAGTTGCAGGAGTTCCTCGATCCGCTGCTCCGACACTCGGCTGACCGGGACCGAGAAGTTGATCGTTCCGACGATCTGCCCATCGTGATCGAAGAGCGGCGCGCTGATGCCGGTCGCGTCCTGATCGAGATCGCGCCGGCCGATGTGATACCCCTTCTGGCGGATCTCGCGGACTTCCTCGCGCAGGGTGCCCGGGTCGGTCACCGTTCGCTCGGTATATCGCTGAAATTGATTCTGCGTCAGAATCCGCTCGCGCCGCTCATCCGGGAGGAACGCGAGGATCAGCTTGGGCGAGGTGCCGGCGTTCCAGGGCATCCGCTGGCCGAGCTGGGCGAAGACGCGCGTCCCCTGTCGACTTTCGACCAGATCGAGACAGATCGGCCCATCGTCATCCGGCACGATCAGGCGAGCTGATTCATCGGCGTGCGCTACCAGATCTTCCAGATACGGATGGACGATGCGGCGCAAGTCAATCTGCTGCTGAACCAGCATCCCGAGCTGAAAGAGGCGAATGCCGAGGCGATAGCGCTTGGTTTGCGGATCGCGCAGCAGGTAGCCGCTCATTTCGAGCGTCGAGGCGATGCGCAGCACCTGCGCCTTGGACATCTCCAGCGCGTTGCTCAGGTCGGTCAGGCGGAGTTCGGGCGTATCGCGCGTAAAGCAATCAAGGAGCTGAATCGCTCGCCCGACGCTTTCGAGATAATAGGCCGGTCGTGAATTCATAACGCTCCCTCGACATCACAAGCGTTCCGCGTACCTCAAAAAGTGATGGTACGAAGACGAGTTCCGCGGCCTGCTGCGCCCTGCGTCCGTTGTTGACTTTTGCCGCTGGCGCCATTATAGTGAGAAGGTACCGCTAGCGCAATCGAATTTCGATTAGCGAAACTCAGCACATTTCGTTCACACAGCGGGGTGACCGAGCGAAAGGCACGAGGATGCGGATCTTATATATCTTTCCCAGAACGACCCCCGATCCAGCCGAGGCCGTGGCAGAGCACGCGCGCCGGCGGGGAATCTTGCAGTCGGCCGCGCACGCGGGAACGACGGTCGACATCAAGGAGCTCGACGGCTGTCCACCAGCCATCGAATCGTTGCGTGATGCCTACGCCGTCGCACCCGGCATCATCGCCATGGCCGAATCGCTGCAGGATCAATACGACGCCATGATTGTGGGTTGCTTCGGCGACCCTGCGGTCGATGGCGCCATTGAGGGGACGCGTATTCCAATCGTCGGCTGTGCGCTGCCCGCCATGGCAACCGCGCTGCTCCTCGGCGATCGCTTCGCCGTGCTCTCACCAAGCGAGAGTTCGGCGGCGGGGATGCGCCAGCAGGTCCGGACGGCCGGCCTGCTTGAACGCTACGCCGGGGCCGTCGCGGTCGGTATCGGCGTTCGTGAGTTCGCGCTCGATCCGGAGCGGACGCTGGAGACTGCCATCGAATCCGGTCGCCGGGCGATGGACCTCGGCGCAGAGGTTCTCGTGCTCGGTTGCATGAGCCTCGCCTTCTCCGGTGTGAGCGATAACATGCAGGACCGGTTAGGCATTCCGGTCATCAATCCACTCCGAACCGCGGTACAGATGGCCGAGATGCTGGTGAACGCCCGGCTCACACCGAGCCGGCGCTTCGCGGGGACCAGCGCCTCGGCCGGGCTGAGCGCGGTTCAGCACTGACGGCGCCGCGCGGGGAACGAGTCGCGGCACAGGGAGATACGGCGATCGCGGCGATCCAGCCGCGATCGCTCGGGGAAACGAGGAAACACCATGTCACTTGATGACATTCTCAAAGAAGTCTCAATCGACAATACCTGGAAGCATATCGAGCATATTACCGAAACGATCCCGAGCCGCCTGGCCGGCTCCGACAATTCGCAGCGGATGGCCGAATATGCCGTCGAGACCTTCAAGAAGGCGGGTCTCGAAACCAAAACGGACAAGTTTCTCGGCCTGGTGTCGTTTCCGGAGCCGGCGACGGTGCGCCTGCTTACGCCGGAACAGCGCGAGATCGTCGCCAATACGCTCGGCCATTCGGCCTCGACCGAGGGCATTGAAGGCGAGTTGATCTACGTCGGCTCGGGTGCCGAATCGGACTATGAAGGGAAAGACGTTCGCGGCAAGATCACGCTGTCGGAACTCTCCTATTCACCGGCCCGGCACGAAAAGGCGTACATCGCCTGGAAGCGCGGCTCGATCGCCCAGATCATGATGAACTGGGGCGACGAGACGAATACCGCCGTCCCCTTCGGCTCGATGAAATCGGCCTGGGGCAATCCGACGCCGGAGACACTCGAAACCGAAATGCCGGATATCCCCTGCGTGGGTATTGCCCGCACCGAGGGCTTGCGTCTGAAAGAGCTCTGCCAGCGCGGCACGGTCAAGGTCTGGCTCAACGCCACGGCCGATAACGGCTGGAAGCCGCTGACGATGACGACCGCCGAGTTCGACGCCGAGCGTGGCCGCCAGTTCTTGCTCCTCGGCGGCCATATGGACTCCTGGCCGGGACCGCAGGCGACCGACAACGCGGCCGGCGATGCCTGCATCATGGAACTGTCGCGGGTCTTCCAGAATCACCGTGACGAACTGCCGCGTGGCGTCGTCTCCGGTCTCTGGATGGGGCACGAAACGGGCACGATGATCTCGTCGAGCCGCTTTGCCGACCTGAACTGGGATCGGCTGCGCAGTTCTTGCATCGCCTACATGCAGATCGACCAGCCTGCGATTACCGGCTCCTCAACCTGGCACCTGCATACGACCGACGATATGCAGCAGTTCGCCACGCGTGCGACCAAAGAGATCGTCGGCGATATGCCGATTCACTGGCAGCGACAGCAGAAGAACGGCGATTCCTCCTTCTTCGGAGTCGGGTTGGCCTGCGTCTCCGGCGAGATGTCGTTTACCGACGAAGAGATTCAGCGTACCGCGCTGGCGACGCTCGGCTGGTGGCACCACTCGATCGAAAACACGATCGACAAGCTGGACAAAGAGAAGCTGGCGCTGCACCTGCGAGTCTATGCCAACTGGATGTGGGGCTTGCTGACCAATCCGGTGCTGCCGTACGAATATCGCCCGATTGCCGAGCGTTTTGCCAGTCGTCTCAGCGAGTTCGGCCAGAGCGACATTCCGGGGATCGACATGGCGAGCGTCGTCGATCGCGCCCGCGACTTTGAAGGACTGGCCACGCAGCTCGATGCGCAATCGGACAACTGGCGCGAACGTGTGCTCAAGGGTGGCAATGAAGATAGCAAGCGCGCGGCCGACCTGCTCAATCAGATCCAGTTGCGCCTCTCGCGCATTCTTGTGCCGATCGCCTCGACGGCGGTCGGGCCGTACGGCCAGGACCGCTACGGACATGCCTGG
>JAICWZ010000219.1 GCA_025966355.1 Thermomicrobiaceae bacterium | reverse complement strand
GCGCGGACGCCATCGCCGCCCTTGACCCAGCCCCCATCGTCGAGCATCTTGTTCGCCTTATCCAGGTCGTAGGGATATTTCAGCGTGATCTGGTTCGGGGTGTACGCCCAGGAATCGACGCCCATCGTGCCGATCGCGACGCGACCGAGGCCAAAGCGAATGGCCTGTACCATCTGCTCGCGATCAAGCGCATAGAAAAGCGCCTGGCGCACAGCTTTGTCCTGGAAGAGCTTCGATTTCGTCCCGTCCAGTTGATACCCGTAATAGGTGAAATCGAACGAGTCGTAGTTGGCGACGACGATGCTCTTGTCCGATTGCAGCGTCTTGACGCTAGCCTCATCGACGCCGTCGCGACCGCTGTAGTCGACCTCGCCGGTCTGCAGCTGCTGCACCAATGTCGTAACGTCCGGGACGACCTTGAGGCTGAACGAATCGAGGTGCGGCGCACCGCGCCAGTAGCCGGCATATTTGACGAGCGTGATGTGATCGTCCTTGACCCATTCCTTGAACATGAACGGCCCTGTGCCGATGGTCGTGCCCTCTTTGCCGGTCGAGAACGGATGCTGCGGTAGCGCCTTCGGATCGACGCTTTGCAGGATGTGCTGAGGCACGATCTCGTAAATCATGTTGTTGACGAGGAAGGGTGAGGCGGGCGCCGCCAACGTGAAGACGACCGTCTTGCCATCCGGTGCTTCGACCGACTTGACGCGCTCGGTCAATTCCGCCGTATGGGGTGAGTTGGAATTGGCGTTCATGTGCAGGTCGTACGTGAATTTGACGTCGTCGGCACTGAATGGCGAGCCGTCGTGCCAGGTAATGCCGTCCTGCAGCGTGAAGGTGTAGGTCAATGCATCGGTCGAGATCTCCCACGACTTCGCCATGTCACCGCGCGGCTCCGTCGTCTGCGGATCGACGTGGATGACGGCGTCGAAGATCAAGCTGGTGATATCGGCCGAGACGGTATCCGCTTCGAGAATCGGATTGACCGTGGTGGCATCGGCCGCGGCCGCCTGGACGAGCGTGCCGCCTGTGTGCGCAGCCGGTTCCGGAGTGCCGATCGTACCGGCGCCTGGCGATGCCGACATGCTCGGCGTTGCCGACGGCTGGGTCGGCGTCGCGGCGGATGTCGTCGACGAAGCGGACGTTGCGGCGCCGCCGTTACTCGCCGCCGTTGCGGCCGTGGTCGAATCGTCGCTGCCGCCACAGGCGCTGAGAAGCAGGCCAAACATCGAGAGTCCCGCACTCATCACCGCGCCGCGCCGGAGCAAGCTCCGACGTGTCAGGCGTGAATCGAGCGCGAAGTCGAGCGACGGTATCGGGTCTCCAGGTTTCACGTTCAATGTCCTCCGGGTGCGTGCTTACTCAGGTCCGCCGGCTGAAAATGTACAGACCGGCGGCCTAAGTGTTTGCGATCCAGGACCGAGAACGTATCCCACAATGGTGCTAGATACCGTGAACGGTTGAGAAGCCGACGAACGAACACGGCGGTCGCTTCCAACCGCCGTATTCGTTCGTCGGAAGCGTCTACACCAGCATTCCCTTGGCGTGGAAGAGCTCGGCGTTGAGGATCGAGGCGCCGGCCGCGCCGCGGACCGTGTTGTGGCCGAGGACAACGAACTTGATGTCGAGGATCGGGCAGCGGCGAACACGGCCGACCACCGAGGCCATACCATGTTCGACGTTGCGATCGAGATTCGGCTGCGGCCGATCAGCCTGACTGCGGACGATGATCGGATGCTTCGGCGCCGACGGCAGATCGAGTTGCTGAGGTTCGGCGCGATAACTGCTGAGGATTTCGACGATCTCCTCGGGTGAAGCGGAGCGGCCGAGCTTCAGATTGACCGTCTCGGTGTGGCCATCGCGCACCGGTACGCGGTTGCACTGCGCGCTGATCGCGAGATCGGCGTTGCCGAACGCGCTGCCGTTCCAGGAGCCGAGCAGCTTGCGCGTCTCCGCCTCCATCTTCTCTTCTTCGCCGCCAATGTACGGGACGACGTTATCGATCAGATCCATGGACGAGACGCCGGGATAACCCGCGCCGGAGGCTGCCTGCATCGTGGTGACCAGCACCTGCTCGATGCCAACCGCATCCCAGATTGGCTTGAGCGCCAGCACCATGTGGATTGTTGAACAGTTGGGGTTGGCGACGACGAAGCCATCGCTCCAACCGCGATTCTTTTGCTGAACGCGCACCGCGTCGGCATGATCCGCGTTGACCTCAGGGATCATCAGCGGCACGTCGGCCTCCATGCGGTTGTCGCGCGCATTGCTGAAGACGCGCTTTCCCTCGGAGGCGAGCTGGGTTTCGACCTCACGTGCCAGGCCGCCCGGCAGTGATGAGAAGACAAGCGGGCTTTTCACCGGCTCCTCGTGGTGCTGAACTTTGAGGCGTGCCGTCGCTTCGGGCGGCGCGTCGCTGATGCGCCAGTCGCACGCTTCGGCGTAGCTTTTACCGGCTGAGCGTTCGCTGGCGACCAGTTCCGCCACCCGGAACCAGGGGTGGTTTTCCAGCAGTTGCACGAAGCGCTGGCCGACGCTACCGGTCGCGCCAAGAACCGCGACGTCGATCTTTTCTCCCATGTTTCTCCCCTTCCACCGAAGTATTCTCACGTGCTTCTCGTTCGATCGGACAAAGAAAAAGCAGAGGCAATCTGCCTCTGCCGGTCATCACGCAAGCGGGTTCGCGAGCGACGCGTTACGTCACCGCGACCGCTCGAGAGCCGGCGGCCGCAATGGTAGTCTCTTCAATGGAGATCACATAAGCGCGGCGCATATCAACCTTCTCGTACAATGGAATCCGCGGCTGTTCGCGCGGAGAGCGCATGCTTTACGGACAATAGCAGTTACGCGATCCAACGTCAAGGAGGGGAGTGGGGATGCAGCGAGTCGGAGTAGCGATACTTGGGTTAGGCACGATCGGTTCAGCCGTCGCGACAGCGCTCGAAGAGCGGCACGACCTGATTGCCGAACGAACCGGCCAACAACTCGTATTGCGCGCTGTCTTCGAGCGGACACCCGAACGCGCGTCGCGCGCCAACCTCGATCCGGATATCATCGCGACCGACCTGGCGACGGTCCTGAGCGAAGATGGACTCGATGTTGTCGTCGAAGTTCTCGGTCGGGAGCAACCGGCCGCCGACTACATGGTTCGATGCCTCAACGCCGGTTTTCACGTCGTCACCGCCAATAAAGAGGCCCTCTCGAAGCATTTTGCCGAGATCCTCGCGGCGGCGAAACAGGCCGGACGCGGCATCTTGTTCGAGGCAAGCGTCGGTGGTGGCATCCCGCTACTCGTTTCCTACCGACAGATCCTGGCGACCAATCGTGTGACGCGCGTGCGCGGAATCGTCAACGGCACGACAAATTACATTCTGTCGCAGATGGCGAGCGGCGGGGCCGCCTATGCCGATGCCCTGGCCGAAGCGCAGCGGCTTGGTTACGCCGAATCGGACCCGAGTGGGGATGTCGAAGGTTTTGACGCTGCATATAAGCTCGCGATTCTCGCCTCGTTGATGTCCGGTCGACATGTGCTGCCGGATGAGATCATCCGCACCGGCATCACCGGCGTCACGCCACGTGACATCGACGACGCCCGGAAGCGCGGTGGCGTCATCAAGCTGATCGCGAAAGCCGAGCTTGGCAATGATGGCGAGCTCGCGCTCAGCGTGGCACCCGAGTTTGTGCCGAACGATGAGCTGCTGGCGCATGTGCACGCCAACTACAACGCCATCGAGGTCGTTGGCGATTGTGTCGGGCCGGTCGTGCTGAGCGGCCAGGGTGCCGGTCCGCTCCCCACGGCGAGCGCGATTCTGTCGGACATCGTGGAAGCGGTGCGCAACGGCGCCGCCGCCAATCCGGCGTTTCCGCTTGGCGCGTAGCTGGTCATGTCATACTCTGCGTGAGGACGTGAGTCGTATCGGATGGAAGGGATCGCTGCATGGCTGATGTCGATGGCGCTGGTTCGTTGCGCGGGCTGATCGAACGCGAATTCCCGATCGTCAAGGAGCGCGCCTATTTGAATGGCGCTCAGCAGGGGCTGGTGCCGGTACGAAGCGTGGAGGCGATCAAGGCGGCCGCCGAAGGGGAGATGCGTCCAGATCTGCCGTCGCCACCGTATGAGCAGACGGCCCGTGAACGGCTGGCACGGCTGATCGGGGCTCAACCGGACGAGATCGTCTTCACCAGCAATACGACCCATGGCATGAACATCGCCGTTCAGGGGATCGACTGGCATGACGGTGACAACCTCGTCGTGCCATTCCGTGAATTCCCGTCGCTCTCGGTGGCGATGCTGCATTTGCGCGATCGGGGCGTCGACGTGCGCCGCGCCCAGTTCAGCGGCGCCGGGCCAACGGTC
>JAICWZ010000046.1 GCA_025966355.1 Thermomicrobiaceae bacterium | reverse complement strand
GGTTGGGCCGAGCAACAGGATGTTGCTCTTCTGCAGCTCAACGTCGTCATCGTTTTGCGCGCGCACGCGCTTGTAGTGATTGTAGACCGCGACCGAGAGAATCTTCTTGGCGCGATCCTGGCCGATGACGTACTGGCTCAGCTGCTCGTAGAGTCGCTTCGGCGTCGGTATATGCGTCAGCGACGGTTCCGGACGACGTGCCGGAGTCTCCTCTTCTTCGATGATCTCACGACAGAGCTGAACGCACTCGTCGCAGATGTAGACCGCACCCGGCCCGGCGATCAGACGCCGAACCTCCTCCTGGCCCTTGCCGCAAAATGAGCAACGATAATGCACCCGACCGCCGCGAGTCCCTGACATCCCTTATCTCCCGTACCCGTGATTACGGCGCGACGGCCAGCTTCGACGTTTCGAGCACGTGATCGACGATCCCGTACTCTTTCGCCTCCTGCGCCGACATGAAGTAGTCACGTTCCGTATCACGCTTGACGCGCTCAAACGACTGACCGGTATGGAACGCCATCAGTTCCGTCAGCTGGGTTGTCACGTTGATCGTCTCACGCGCTTGAATTTCGATATCCGGCACCGAACCGCGGAAGCCGGACGAACCCTGGTGGATCAACACGCGGGAATGCTGCAAGGCAAAGCGCTTGTCCTTGGCGCCCGCCGCCAGCAGCACCGCTGCCATGCTCGCGCCGAGTCCGAAGCAGGTCGTCGCGACATCCGGCGCAATTGTCTGCATCGTGTCATAAATCGCCAGGCCGGAGTACACCATGCCACCGGGGCTGTTGATGTAGAGGCGAATATCCTGTTCTGGGTTCTCATGCGCCAGGAAGAGGAATTGCGCCACGATCGCGTTGGCGATCTGGTCGTCGACCGGCGTGCCGAGCATGACGATGCGATCGCGCAAGAGCCGTGAATAGATGTCGTAGGCGCGCTCGCCGCGATTGGTCGATTCCACCACCATCGGGATCAGGTTCTGCGGCTGGAGATAATCGGTCTTCGTGTAGAAGTACGGTGCATTGCTGAACACCATTGGTGCGTCCTTCCTGGGCAGCCGGCTTGTCGCGCTTAGCTGCCGGTCGGTTCTCGGTCTGTCGTGTCGTTTTCATCAGCAGCGGTGGCGGCGACGGCCGCTTCCTCTGCTTCGGTGTCAGCAGCGGCGGTCTGTTCGACGTCGTCGTCTGCTTCATCGTCATCGTCGGAATCCGCATCGTCCTCCGGCGATTCCACGTCACTGGTCAACACGTCCTCGTCGTCATCTTCGGCGCTCTCATCGACGGCTTCCGGCTCATCAAAAACAGTCGCCCCTTCGCCGGTCACGGCGCCGGCACCCTCGGTGACAATCTCAAGCAGGCGATCGGCGACCTTGCGATTGGCCAACTCATCCCGGAGCATGTTCGAGAAGTATGGATTTGTGTAAAGCTCGCGCATCTGCTCGGCGTTTTCAGACGGGCCAACCAGACGATCGATTTCGGCCAGCAGATCGTCTTCGCTCACCTCAACGTTTTCGGCCTTCGCGAACGCTTCCAGCACGAGCGAGTTGCGCAGGCGCCGTTCGGCGTCGGGCTTCAGTTCGTCGCGATATTCCTCGTTCGTCTTGTTGCCGAAGCGGAGGAACTCGTCGAAGGACATCCCCTCGCGACTCAGCTCCTGCTGCAACCGCGCGATATCCTCATCGATCTGCCGCACGACCATGGCCGACGGCACATCGAGAATCGCTTGATCGGCGACGTTCTGAATCGCGTCGTTCACGACCTCGGTACGCGCCTGGAACGCGCGCGTCCTGAGCAAGTTCTTGCGTAACGTAGCGCGCATCTCATCGAGCGTTTCATAGCCGGCGGTCTTGGCGAGTTCGTCGTCAATCTCCGGCAGTTCACGCTCTTTGATCTCTTTCAACGTCACCTTGTAGTGCAGCGTCTTACCACGAAGATCGGGGTTTGCCCGCTCGTCGTCTTCATCGAAGGTGATATCGAATTCCGCCTGCTCGCCTGCCTTGACGTTTTTGAGTGCCTCTTCGATCTGCGGGAAGAGCCGACCCTCGCCGATCTCGAACTCGGCGTCCTCAACCGGATCCTGGAACGGTTCCTCGCCCTCATAGGCTTGCAGATCGATGATGACCTGATCGCCTGCTTGTGGGCTGCGCTGGCTCTCCGGTTCTTTCCAAATGCTGTTCTGTTTCTGGATGTCGCTGATCGCTTCGTCAACATCTTCATCGCTGACGTTGATCTCTTGCGGTTCGACCCGCACGTCGGTGTACTCATTGAGATCGACGGTCGGGTAGATCTGCACCTCGACTTTGAAGCCGACCGGCTCGTCCTGATAGACATCGACACTCGGTTCGGAAACGGGTGTCAGTTCTTCCTGCTCCAGCGCCTGACGGTAGAGACCGTCCATGATCTCGCGCTGCGCTTCTTCGACAATCACCTCACGGCCAAGCCGCTGTTCGACGATCAGTCGCGGCGCCTTTCCGGGCCGAAAGCCAGGAATTCGCACCTGGCGGCTGATTTTCCGGTACGCCTTGTCCATCGCCTTATTGAACTCATCGCTCTCGGCGACGATGTCCAGTGAGACTGAACTTTGCGGCATTCGCTCGACGGTGACCTTCACTGACACCACCCTTGTTAACAGACGGGCCGACGCGCCGGATTATAGCAAAGGGCCCGAAGGCGCGGCCAAGAACGCACTTGGCCCTCTCATTATCCCACCTTCGCCCAATGCTGGCCGCATGTGTGTCGTCGTGCGGCACGTCGGCTACACTTAGGGGACTTCGTTGGGTAGCGGAACCAAACGGCGACGGCACATGACCTGGCAAGACTTCGAGAACCGGTGGCCATTGCGCTCATCCCAGGCAGACGAATCAGCCCACGACAACGGGCGGCGGGTCGACGCGCGCCAGCCGCTCAACCCCGATCTGCTCCGCACCTTGCGGGAGGCGGAGATCGACGAATGCAAACTCGTCCCATGGGGCTCAAATTACACCTTCGCCATAACCTTCGCCCAGGCCGGAGATAACGCACCGATCGCGATCTACAAGCCGGCCAGCGGCGAGATACCCCTCTGGGATTTCGAATCCGGTTCGCTCTACCGGCGCGAGTACGCCAGCTTCCTCCTGAGCCGTGCCCTCGGCTGGCACTTCATCCCACCGACCGTGGTGCGCGATGGTCCACATGGCGTCGGGACCGTACAGCTCTATATCGAGCCGCTGCAACGCGCCCAAAATCTGTTCGCGCGCGAGCGTTATCAGCCGGCGCTCAAGCGGATGTTCGTCTTCGATCTGCTCGTCAATAACGCCGACCGGAAATCGAGTCACCTCTTTGTCGGCCGGCAGGATCGCCGCCTCTGGGGGATCGACCACGGCCTCACCTTCCACGTCGACGCCAAACTCCGCACCGTCATCTGGAATTTTTGCGGCGAATCGCTGGATTCAAATCTGCGACAGAGCCTGGACCGGCTGATTCGCCATCAGTCGCGGATTGGTGCGCTTCTCGATCCGTATCTGCGCGACCCCGAGATCGATCGGATCTTTCTGCGCGCCGATCAGCTTCGCCAGGACGAGGCGTTGCCGTACCTCAATCAGCGCCGCAATATCCCGTACGGCTGGTAGGACGATGGCTGGGCGGCTCGTGACGACTCGCGGCGCAAGATCATTAAATAAGTAATTGCGCCGTCGGACCAAATGTCCGAAAGTATTGGCAGTCTTTACGATAGCGGGCGGAACAACCACGCCGGCATCGTTATCGTTAAGGAGGAACCGCTTGAAGATCACCGGCAAACACACGATCAATGCGCCGCGGGACCAGGTTTGGGGACGGTTGATCGACCCCGATTCGATCGCCGCGTGCCTGCCCGGTGTCGAGACGCTCGACAAGGTCGGTGACGATGAGTACTCGATGGCGATGAATATCGGTATCGGAATGGTCAAAGGCACCTACACCGGCAAGGTTCGTTTGTCGAACATGAATGAGCCGACCGATTACCAGATGTATGTTGAGGGAAGCGGTCGCCCCGGCTTTATCAAGGGCACCGGCACGGTGCGACTCGCCGATGGCGAGAACAGCACCACGGATATCGAGTACAACGGTGACGTAGAGGTGGGAGGGCCGGTCGGAGCAGTTGCCCAGCGCATGCTTGGCGGAGTCGCCAACCGCATGGTCGGTCAATTTTTTGGGTGTGTCGAGTCGAAAATCACGGGCGAGTAGACGCGAATCGGGTTCGGGCTATCGAGTCAGCGGTTGCGTCTGGAGGGAGATTCATCGTGAAACAGCAGGTCACGATTACCGTCAACGGCACCACCCACACGAATGAGGTGGAACCCCGACTTTTGCTGGTCCATTACCTGCGCGACGTGCTCGACCTGACCGGAACGCACGTCGGTTGTGATACGAGCCAGTGTGGCGCGTGCACCATTGAGATGAACGGTAGCGCCGTGAAGTCGTGCACCGTGCTCGCGGTTCAGGCCGATGGCGCCGAGATCACCACCATCGAGGGCCTCGCCAAGGGCGGCGAACTGCATCCGATCCAGGAAGGCTTCTGGGAGATGCACGGCCTGCAGTGTGGCTTCTGCACGCCAGGCATGATCATGACGTCGGTCAACCTGCTCAAGAATAACCCGCATCCGACCGAAGCCGAGATCCGCCACGGGCTGGAGGGCAACCTCTGCCGCTGCACGGGCTATCAGAATATCGTCAAGGCAATTCAGTACGCCGCCGACAAGATGAGCGCGGAGCCGGCCGCCGCCGGAGACGACTAAAGCCGACGTCGACGCACCTCTCGTGAGAGGTGTCAATTCATCGCGGCTTTACATCGTCCAAGGGAGGGCACAATGGTGGCTTCAAGCCCCTTCGGTTCATCAATCAAACGACGCGAAGACCCGAGGCTCATCACCGGCGCCGGGCACTATACCGACGATGTCCGTCTGCCGGGGATGCTGTCGATGGCAATCTTGCGTAGCCCGCACGCGCACGCGCGCATCGTCAATATCGACACGAGCGCCGCGAAAGCGATGCCCGGTGTCGTCGCGATCTACACGGGCGCCGATCTGGTCGATCTGGTCGCGCCAGTCCCCTGCGCGTGGCAACCCAAGAACTCCGATATCAAGGTGCCCGAGTATCGCCCGCTGGCGGTCGACACCGTTCGCTACGTAGGTGACGGTGTCGCGGCGGTCGTTGCCGAGAATCGGTATATGGCAGAGGACGCGGCGGCAGCGATCAATGTGCAATACGACACACTGCCCGTCGTCGTCCACCAGCTGGATGCGATGAAAGACGGTGCGCCACAGCTGTACGACAGCGTACCCAACAACGTCGCGTTCCATTTCCATCTCGAAGGTGGGGATGTCGACGCGGCCTTCCAGAAAGCCGATCTGACATTCAAACAGCGCCTCGTAAACCAGCGGCTCATCCCGAACGCGATGGAAACGCGCGGCGCGGTCGCCTCGTACCAGCGCGGCTCCAATGAGTTGACACTCTGGTGTACCACCCAGAACCCGCACATCGTTCGCTTCCTGATGTCGCTCTGCACCAATATCCCCGAAACGCAGATCCGCGTGCTGTCTCAGGATATCGGCGGCGGATTCGGCAGCAAGATCGCAATGCAGGCGGGTGAAATGATCGCGTCGGTCATCTCGAAAGATCTGCTCCGACCGATTAAGTGGATGGAAGACCGATCCGAAAACTACGTCTCCACGACGCACGGCCGCGATCACGTCGACGATGTCGAAGTGGCGGCCATGAAGGACGGCCGGGTCGTCGGCCTGAAAGTAACCGCATACGCGAACATGGGGGCCTATCTTTCGACGGCTGCCCCCGGCGTTCCGACCTGGCTCTTTACCGTGACTCAAAGCGGCGCCTACGACATTCCGAATGTTGCCAGTGACGTTTACGGCGTGCTGACGAACACCACCGCGACCGACGCGTATCGCGGCGCGGGACGACCCGAAGCCACCTACCTCATCGAACGCGTGATGGACCTTGTGGCCAAGAAACTCAATCTTGATCCGACTGAGGTACGGCGCAAGAACTTCATTCCGTCCGACGCCTTCCCGTATTCGATCGCGTCCGGTGCGATCGCCTACGACAGCGGCGATTACGACAAGACGCTCGACCGGGCGCTCGAAATGATCGACTACGCGGCGCTCCGCAAGGAGCAGGAACAGGCGAGAGCCGAAGGCCGGTTGTTTGGCGTCGGTTTTTCGACGTACATCGAGGTCTGTGGACTTGCGCCATCGGCCGCGGCCGGAGCGATGGGCTTCGGCGGCGGCCTCTATGAGAGCGCGGTCGTCCGCGTGCATCCGACCGGCAAAGTGACGGTACTCACGGGGATCAATCCACAGGGCCAGGGCGAAGGGACGACGTTCGCGCAACTCCTGAACGGCGAGCTTGGTGTTCCGGTCGAAGACATCGAGATCGTGTGGGGCGATACCGATCGGATCCCGATGGGCTGGGGCACCTACGGTAGCCGCAGTACCGCCGTCGGCGGCAGCGCGCTCGTCTTCGCCGCGCGCAAGGTACGCGACAAGATGATGAAGATCGGCGCACACCTGCTCGAAGTCTCGCCCGAAGAGGTCGTCTTCGATCAGGGGAGCGTCCACGTCAAAGGCGCGCCCGACCAGGTCAAGTCGTTCGGCGAAATCGCGCTCGCCGCCTACACCGCCTGGAACATGCCCGAGGGCGTCACGCCGGGACTCGATGAGTCCTACTTCTTCGACCCGGTCAGCAACACCTTCCCATTCGGGGCGCACGTCTGCGTCGTCGAAATCGACAAGGATTCCGGCAAGGCCGACGTACGCCGCTATGTCGCCGTCGATGATGTCGGTAACGTCATCAACCCGATGATCGTTGACGGGCAGATCCATGGCGGCATCGCCCAGGGTCTGGCCCAGGCGGTCCTCGAAACGGCGGTCTATGATGACAATGGACAGCTCTTGAGCGGCACGATGATGGATTACGCCATCCCCAAGGCGAGCTCGTTCCCGAACTACGAGCTCGACCGAACCGTGACGCCCTGTCCATTCAATCCGATGGGTCTGAAAGGTGTGGGGGAGGCCGGGACGATCGCCTCGACACCGGCGATCATGAATGCCATCGTCGACGCGCTGAGCCCGCTCGGAGTCGAGCACTTCGATATGCCGGCCAGCCCGCAGCGAATCTGGCAACTCGTGCATGAGCAGAAGGGGAACTGAGGAGATGTATCCAAGCGCCTTCGACTATTTTCGACCGTCGAGCGTCGATGAGGTTGTCAAACTGCTTCAGGAAAACCCGGAAGGGAAGATCATCGCCGGCGGGCACAGCCTCCTGCCGATGATGAAACTGCGTCTGGCCGCGCCCGCCTCGCTGATCGACATCGGTAGGGTGCCCGGACTCGACGGCATCCGTTCCGATAACGGGGGTGTCGCCTTCGGCGCGCGCACGACGTACGACCAGATCATCAAGTCGGACGTCGTGCAGCAGACGCTGCCGGTGGCCGCCGAAGCCGCTGGCGTCGTCGGTGATATTCAGGTACGCAACCGTGGCACAATCGGTGGCTCGATCGCCCATGCTGATCCGGCCGCTGACTTTCCGGCCGTCCTGCTCGCGCTTGACGCCAAGGTGAACGCCACCGGCCCGAACGGCCAGCGAACGATCGGTATCGACGACTTCTTCGTCGATATGTTCACCACCTCGCTCGAGCCGGAAGAAATCGTCACCGAGATCTCAGTCGCCAAGCCCGCCGCCAAGACCGGCATGGCCTACGAGAAGTTCTCCCATCCGGCCTCGGGTTACGCCATCGTCGGTGTCGCAGCGTCGGTGACGCTCGGTAATGACGGCAACGTTTCGGCCGCGCGCATCGCGATTACCGGTGCCGGCCCAATCGCGGTTCGCGCCAACGGCACCGAATCAGCGCTCGTCGGCCAGGCGCCGACCGCCGAGAATGTCAAAGCGGCCGCGCAAAAAGCGTCCGACGGCATGACCTTCCTCGGTGATATTCACGCCGGAGAAGAGTACCGCGCTCATCTGACGCGCGTCTTCACCGAGCGTGCGATCAACAAGGCCGTGGAGCGCGCCCAGGGCTAGACCCGCGAAGCGAACCAGCAACGAGAACGGCGGCGGTCGGGTATCCGACCGCCGTCGCTGTTTGCCTGGCTGGCGTACCATGAAGATGACTGGTTGTCGCGGAGCCGATCTGGTGCGATCATGGCGCGGGCAAAGGAGCAGTCTGAATGCCGCCAGCGGCGGTGGAAGAAGCGAGCATTTGGACGCCATTTGTTATGATATACCGGTTGAATCAGGCAGGATCATCATCGTACTGGAACCACTGTTCCGCGAATAAGGGGGAGTACCACTTGGAACTGAATTCTGTCGAAGCCGTGCAGGAAGCGCTGCAGACGCAGCGCTATGTTTCTGAGCAGAGCCTGGCGACCGCGATCTATCTCTCGCTCGCGCTCCCCAAGCCGCTGCTGCTCGAAGGCGAAGCGGGTGTCGGGAAGACCGAAGTCGCCAAGGCCCTCGCGACGATTCTCGATACCGAACTGATTCGGCTTCAGTGCTACGAAGGGCTGGATGTCAGCCACGCCGTCTACGAGTGGAACTACCCCCGCCAGATGCTCGCCATTCGCGTGCTCGAAGATGAGAATGTCGATCGGGAAAAGGCGGTCGAGGAGATCTTTAGTTCCGAGTACCTGATCGAGCGACCGCTGCTTCAAGCGGTGCGCCACACGACGGGCAAAGCGCCGGTCCTCCTGATCGACGAAATCGACCGTGCCGACGAGGAGTTCGAAGCGTTCCTGCTCGAACTGCTCTCCGACTTCCAGATCACCATTCCGGAAATCGGCACCATCCGAGCCGTTCATCCGCCGATCGTGATCATCACCTCGAACCGCACCCGTGAACTGCACGACGCGCTCAAGCGCCGCTGCCTCTATCACTGGATCGACTATCCGTCGGTCGACAAGGAATTCCGCATCGTCACCGGCAAGGTTCCAGGAATCAATGAGCGTCTGGCGCAGCAGATCACGACGTTCATTCACGAACTGCGGCGTGAGGACCTGTACAAGCTGCCAGGTGTTGCCGAAACGCTCGACTGGGCGGCCGCGCTGCTGGCGTTGAATCAGCGAGAGCTTTCGACCGAGATCGCCTCCGCCACGCTCGGCGCCATCCTGAAGCATCAGGAGGACCTGCAGGCGAT
>JAICWZ010000354.1 GCA_025966355.1 Thermomicrobiaceae bacterium | reverse complement strand
GCCCAGAGCGCCTGGCTCGTGTCGGTCGAACGCGCGTCGAAGCGACCGTGAGCGCCGTAATCGCCATCGACGCTCTCGTAAAGATTGTTCGGACGATTCGGATCTTCCGGTTCGCTCGTCTGCTGCGACGAAAAGCCGTTGCGCGCCAGGTAGCGATCGAGCAGGCGCGGCATGATGCGATTCGCCCAGATCGCCTTTTCCGATGGGAAGCCGACATACAACTCCGGCCGGCTGTTATGAGCCGCCCAGTAGATCGCGCGCGCCGCGACCTCCGGCTGGAAGATCGGCGGCACCGGTTGGGCGCGATGCGGCATACGGCTCTTGGTCCAGTCGAACTGCGGCGTATTGAGCGCCGGCATCTGCACCATCGTGACGCTCACTTCGCTCTTGTCGTGATACAGCTCCGAACGAAGTGATTCGGTGAAGCCCTGAATGGCATGCTTGGCGGCGCAATAGGCTGATTGCAAGGGGATGGCACGGTAGGCGAGCGCCGAGCCGACCTGCACGATTTTGCCACGGTTGCGCGGCAGCATCCGATTGAGCGCGGCCAGCGTGCCATTGACGGTGCCAAGGTAGGTCACGTTCGTCACGCGCTGGTAGTCGTCGGCCGTCATCTCCTTGACCGGCGAAAAGACGGTGACCATCGCATCGTTAACCCAGATGTCGATCGGTCCGAAGGCCATTTCGACCTGGGTTGCCGCGTCGTCGACCTTCTTGGCGTCAGCCACATCGAGGGGTAGCACGAGTGCCTCGCCGCCGAGCGCTTCAACCTCGCGTTTAGCCGTTTCGAGCCGCTCCTTATTACGCGCGATCATCCCGATCCGCGCGCCATGCCTGGCGAACTCCTGCACGGTGGCGCGTCCCACTCCGGCTGATGCGCCGGTGATCACTACAACCTCACGTCGTTGCTCGTCTTTCACGCTTTCTCCTTACTCCGGATGATTTTCCCTGTCGCCTCCGTGTACGCAGAGTGAGTGCCAGTCATGTCGTTGCTTGTATCGGACGACCTTAACGGCTAGGATGCAGCCGGTTTAGCGGGTATCGGGGAGGGCAATTATGGAGTACCTGACACGCATCGTCGCATTCGCGCTCGAAGAAGACACGGCACTCGGTGACATAACCAGTGAGTTGACGGTGCCGGCTGAGCGGCGGGTTCGCGGCACGCTGCTCGCCAAGGGCGACGGCGTGATTTCGGGACTGTCGGTCGTACGCGAGGTCTTTCGCCAGCTCGACGAGACGGTTCACCTTGAACCGCTGCTGCACGACGGTGATCGGGTGACGCGCGGCGACCGGATCGGGACGATCACCGGGAACGCACGCAGCGTGCTCAAGGGCGAACGGGTCGCACTCAATTTCCTGCAGCGGCTTTCGGGCGTGGCGACCGCCACAGCGCGCTACGTCGAGGCCGTCGCTGGAACCAACGCGCGCATTATCGACACGCGCAAGACGACACCTGGCGTGCGCCTGCTCGAAAAGGCGGCGGTGCGTCACGGTGGCGGGCACAACCACCGCTTCGGTCTCGGCGACGGCATTCTCATCAAAGACAATCATCTGGCGGCCATCGGCGGACCCGACCGCATCGCCGCGGCCGTACGCGCCGCACGGCATGGCGCGCCGCATACATTGCGTGTCGAAGTCGAGGTGACGTCACTCGACGAGCTGGAACAGGCACTGGCAGTGCGGCCCGACACGATCCTGCTCGACAATATGTCACCCGATGAGATGCGTGAAGCGGTGCGCCGGACGGCCTCTCGCGCGCTGCTGGAAGCCTCGGGCGGGATCACGCTCGAAACCGTGCGTGACGTCGCTCAAACCGGCGTCAATCTCATCTCGGTCGGGGCGCTGACGCATTCATCGCGGGCGCTCGATATCAGCCTCGAACTCGATATGAGCGGCGAATCATGAGCCGGCCGGAGCGCCAGAACGTGACGAGTGTCGGCGGGTTGGTGGTGCGCGACGATGCCGTCCTGCTGGTGCGCATGACCTACGGCGCTTCACGTGGGCGCTTGATGCTGCCGGGTGGCTTGCTCGATCCGGGCGAAACGCTCGATGTCGCGATCGCGCGCGAGGTGCTCGAAGAGACAGGTGTCGTCGCCGATCCGGTTGGGATCATCGGCATTCGGACGCGCTACGACGGCCCGAAGACCGATAATTACATCCTCTGGCTGCTGGAACATCGCGAGGGCACGCCGCATTCAGATGGTCATGAAAACGACGAGGCCGCCTATTTTACGCTGGCGCAGCTCGATGCGCGCGACGATGTCACGTACCTGGCACACTACATGGCGCGCCACGTGCTCAACCAAAGCGTGGTGCCGATGCGTAGAGCCACTGATTACGAATACCTGATGCCGGGGAGCACGGAGGATTCCTGGAGGCTCTTCCTCGCTCGTTGAGCTCGATAATTCTGCACTCCGGTTGATCAATTCGGTAGAGTTAAATGATGAAACGCTGTCCAGCAATCCGCACGTTAGAAGAGGAACAGAGTGGACGATTCAACACCCGCAGCGCTATCGGAATCCTTCGACTCAGGCGATCATTTGGCCAGGGAGCTCAGCGGTCCGAGTCGAACGGTGAGTACCGAGCAGATGCGGACGTTCGAACGCTATGCCGCTGAAATGCTGAGCGCGTTCGGGCTCGATATCGACACCCCGTCAACCGTCGATACGCCGCGCCGGTTCGTCCAGGCGATGTTTGAAATCACCTCCGGCTACGATGGTGACCCGAAGCTCATGAAAATCTTCGACACTGAATGTCGTGGCGGTTCGGATTGCCGGCGCAGTCAGTTGATTGAAGGACCGATCCAGTTCTACAGTCTCTGCGAGCATCATGCGCTGCCGATCATCGGCAATGCGTATGTCGCCTACATCCCGCACGAGCGGATATTTGGTCTCTCCAAGCTAACGCGCCTCGTACGTGTCTACGCGCGTCGCTTCTCGGTGCAAGAGCGCCTGGGACAGCAAATCGCCGACGCGATGGATCGCCTCCTCGAACCGCATGGCGTGGCCGTTTACCTCGAAGCGCAGCATCTCTGCACCCACATGCGGGGTGTCCACAATCAAACATCCGTGACGCGCACCACCAACTGGCGCGGCACCTTCGATGACGACGCCAGCCTGCGCGACGAGT
>JAICWZ010000437.1 GCA_025966355.1 Thermomicrobiaceae bacterium | reverse complement strand
GTAGTTCTGAATGTTCGTGCCATAGCGCGGGTCGGCCTCGGCAAAGAAGTGCGAGTCGGCAGCGAAGGCGGCCAGGCCGGCGTTCAAGTAGTCGGGCGAGCGACCGATCATGCCGCCTGAGAAATCGGACCAATGCTTCATCATGGCGGTTCGTCGCTGGAGATCTTCGCGTGTGTGCGGCTGGATAAAGGAGAGCCCGACGCGCTCGCCGCTCGTCGGCGAGACGTAGGTCATGTCGTCGCGCAGCGCCGGATCGTGCTGCATGTCGTAGAGCGCGGCGATGTTGCGCGTGATGTTGTGGAAGGCGGGATGCTCGGTGATATCGCCCAGCACGCGCTCGCCATGGATCCAGACCTCACGCGGGTGGTCCCGCAGCCCTTGCAGGTATTCAGCTCCGGTTCGCGCGCCCATCGGTTACTCCTCCGTCCGTAGGGGCGCGATTCATCGCGCCCTCGTCCCCTGGCGTTTGGTTGGGTCAACATTGCGAACTTCCCTGGTGCTGTACCGGTCAACGTCGAGCCGGGATGACCAGGGCGCGATGAATCGCGCCCCTACTCGCTCGCAACCGGGTTCTCCAGCGCGCCGATACCGACCGCTTCGACGCGTAGAACATCGCCCGGCTGGACGTACGAGATTCCCTCGGGCGTGCCGGTCAGAATGACGTCGTTTGGTTCGAGCGTCATGAACTCACTGATGTACTCGATGATCGGCCCGACCTTGTGAATCAGGTTCGACGTGTGCCCCTGCTGGCGCAATTCGCCGTTGACGTAGGCGCGCAGTTCGACGTTGTCCGGGTCGATATCCTCGTCGACGACGACCCACGGCCCGAGCGGGCCGAATGTGTCGTAACCCTTCGCCTTGACCGGCGGTCGAAAGTAGTTGGTGATGTAATCGCGGGCCGTGACGTCGTTGCCGACGGTATAGCCGCGAATGACGTCGAAGGCGTCGGCCGCCTTCACCTTACGGCAGTGCCGGCCGATGACGACCCCGAGTTCGACCTCGTAATGCAGTTGCTCGGCGCCGGCCGGTCGAATGATCTGAGCGCCATGGCCGATCAGCGAGGTGAGCGGTTTGAAGAAGAGCACCGGATCGGTCGGGGCGTCGAGTCCTAACTCCTTGGCGTGATCCGCGTAATTGAGGACGAGTCCAACGACCTTTGTTGGTGTGACCGGCGGCAGCCAGGTGATCTCACTCTGCGCGTAGCTGCGCCCGGCCTCGTCGACGACGCGATCTTCGACCACTTCGCCCTCATGGATTCGTCCGTTGGCGACAAAACGCGCGATGCGCATCAGGCGTCTCCGTTCCCACCGGCAGCGACACCGGCCGGCACGAGTCCGTATCGTTCGGCGACGGCGCGGAGCTTCCGCTTATTTTCGTCGGAAGGTAACACCAGAGGCAGCCGGATTTCGGGCTGAATCTTGCCCATCAGGCTCAGGACATACTTGACCGGACCGGGATTCGTCTCCCAGAAGAGCGCCTCGTTCATGGCGTACATCTCGTGATGCAGATCGCGCGCTTCGAGCCACTTGCCGGCCGCCGTCAGGTTATAGAGTTCGGCCGATTGGCGCGGCATGACGTTGCCGGTCGCGCTGATGTAGCCTGCGCCGCCGAGCGCGAGGAGTGGGAAGCAGAGGGCCTCGATGCCCGAATAGACGAGCAGATCGCGCCCACAGCGGTCGAACAGCTTCGTTACCTGCTCGAAATCCTTGTTCGCCTCTTTGACGCCGATGACGTTCGAGCGCTCCCTGAGGATACGCGCCGCCGTATCCGGCTCCAGGTTGACCGCCGTGCGACCGGGGATGTTGTAGATGATGATCGGCAGCGATACGCGCTCGGCGACGGCGCTGAAGTGCTCGTAGAGACCTTGCTGGCTCGGCCGATTGTAATACGGCACCATCATGAGCGACGCATCGGCACCGACCTTCTCGGCGAATTGCGTCAGCTGCAACGTCTCATCGAAGTTGTTGGTTCCGGTACCGGCGACGACGGGTACACGCCCACGCACCGTCTTGACCGTCGTCTCGATCACATGCTCGCGCTCTTCGCGCGTCAGCGACGACGGCTCGCCGGTCGAGCCGGTGATCGAGATGCCGTGGCTGCCGCTGTCGATCTGCCATTCGATCAACTCTTTGAAGGCAGCCTCGTCGAAGGCGCCGTAGCGGAACGGCGTTACGAGCGGAACGATTGAACCTCGAATCTCTTTGCCCATGGTTGCAATCCTTTCCGGCGCAATGAACGATGGAATGGGCCTTAGTTTCCTGTCGCCAGCACCCGCCGTACCGCGCGAATGGCACCGTAGCGGAGCCAGATAGCGTAGCCGAGTAACGCCATCGAGACGAGTGCGATGAGTGGCTGGATGGGTGCGAAATAGCTCAGAGCGCCGCTCGCCCCGAGCGCCAGCACGACAACTTTGTTACAGACCGGGCAGCCAACCGCGATAAACGAGAGAACACCACCGGCAGCCAGCTTGCCCTCTTGCAGCGGGCACGCGGCCGGCAGCGCATAGCTGGCGGCAAGCATCGCGGTGAGAATGACGGTGACGGCCAGGAAGAGGTAATCCTGCGGCCGCACCGGCTCCATGCGCGAGAACCAGGGAT
>JAICWZ010000388.1 GCA_025966355.1 Thermomicrobiaceae bacterium | reverse complement strand
GGCTGGGGTGAGGGTGTCGAGCGAACGAGCGCCGCGCTCATCGGGTTGACGCTGGGAGGCGCGCAGTATCTGCTGAGCGAGGAAGAATCGTCGGTGCGCGGCGCGGTCGCGGCGATCGGTGGACTCCTGGCGCTCTTCGCGCTGATCGCGCCGGAACAGCCAGTGACTGAGGAGCGCAATGTCTGATCAGAATACAGCCAGTCCGCCCGATGAACTCTTCGACATCTTGAACGAAGACGGCAGCATGACCGGCAACGTCAAGCGGCGGGCTGATGTGCATCGTGACGGTGACTGGCATCGCGCGTTCCATCTCTGGATCGCCGGAAAATCGGACGAAGGCGCGAGCGAGGTGCTCTTTCAACGACGATCGGTCCGGAAGGATACCTGGCCGCGGCGATTGGATGTCGCCGTCGGTGGCCATTTCCGGGCCGGTGAGACGATCCATGACGTCATCCGTGAGATCGACGAGGAGGTCGGGATCGCGCCGCGTCTGGACGAACTGGTCTACGTTGGTATGCGTCGCACGGAAAGCCTCAATCCCGCCTGGCAGGATCGCGAGATCCAGGATGTCTATGTGCTTATCCTGGATGCCGAATGGCCGCGCTTCGCGCCGAACGCAGACGAAATCGAGAGTCTGCTGCGTGTTGACGCGGAGCAACTGCTGCGGCTCTGTCGGGGCGAGGTGACACGCGTGAATGGTCTCGTCGCCGACGTGATCGCCGATCGACAGATCGGCGAGTGGCACCGTACCACGATTGGCCTCGACGATTTTGTGCCAACCAAGGATGGCTATCTCGCACGGGGAACGATGGCCGCCATGCGAGCGCTGTCGGGGGATTCGAATGTCACGCTCGACCGTGTCGAAGCAGCCAAGGACGATGTGTGATCCCATTGACCAGAAACCAAAAACACTCAACCCCGTCAGCCTGAGCCGCAGCGAAGGGTCTCTTCTGCGTTTCTCGAAGCGCCAGGTTAGGGAAACAGGGAGTAAATCCTTCTGCGGCTCAGTATGACAAAAACAACCACCGCCCCACCCAGACGCGGATGGGCCGTTTCCGCGTGACGACGACGCGCGAATTACTCGTCGTTGCCGGTGGCGATGGGAGCGCCGATCAGGCTGCCCCATTCGGTCCAGGAGCCGTCGTAGTTGCGCACATTCGGATAGCCGAGGATCTCGTGCAGCGCAAACCAGGTGTGGGCGCTGCGCTCGCCGATGCGGCAGTAGGCGATGATCTCTTTGTCCGGCGTCAATCCCTTGTCGCCGTAGATCTGGCGCAGTTCGTCGGGCGACTTATAGGTGCCATCGGCGGCCGCCGCAGTGCCCCACGGGATGTTGCGCGCGCTCGGCACATGACCGCCTCGCTGGGCGCCTTCTTGCGGCAGATTTTCCGGCGCCAGCAGCTGACCGCTGAATTCGGCTGGGCTGCGCACGTCGACCATCCCCTGCGACGGGTTATCGATCGCTTTCTGCACGTGATCGCGCGAGGCGCGCAGTGCGGAATTGGCATCCTTCGCCCGGTAGCTGGCGCGTTGCGGCGACGGTGATTCCGTCGTTGTCTCTCGATTCTCGTCGAACCATTTCTTGCGACCGCCATCCATCAGACTGACGTTCTCGTGGCCGTAGATCTTGAAGATCCAGTAGGCGAAGGCGGCGAACCAGTTGTTGTTGTCTCCGAAAAGAACGACGTGGGTATCGTTACTGATCCCTGCGTCCGAGAGCAGCTCTTCCCATTCCGCCTTGGTCGGGATATCACGCGCCGGATGCTGTTGCAGCTGCGTCTGCCAGTTCCAGCCGATCGTATTCGGCGTGTGGCCGGTGTCGTAGGCGCTGGTGTCGACATCGACTTCGACCAGCCGGACGTTCGGATCGTTGAGGTGCTCGGCGACCCATTGGGTACTTACGAGCACGCCTGGTTTGGAGTTGGTAGTGCTAAACATTTAGGGGTTCCCTCCCTTGTGGTGTCGGTACTGTGTATCGCTATAGTTCGAAGACTATCTCCGAACCGATTCTTGAGTGCAATGGGAAGTGGTTCGCGTGATGTTCAATCCACCGGCTAAACGTGTTGCATGATGCTGACCTCGCTTCCACTGATGGAGCGCGTACGAACGCGACGATTGACACGACCAATGAAGCCAGTGATCGCGTGCTCCCAGGTGCGTTCTCCAATAAGCCAGAGCCGCATTTCATTCTCGTAACCCGACGCGATGCGGCGAAGCTGTTCGCAGGTCACTCCCGCTGCCGCCAGTTGATCGCCCCAGAGCTGCCAGAGTGGACTGGCAATCCAGTCGCCGCGGGCCAGAATTTCGCGCCCGGCCGAGGGCTGCTCCGCCAGCAAGGCGCGCGTCTGATCCTTGAGCGAGCGTGGCTCGACCGGGAACAAAAGCTCCATACTCATCCTCTCAATACCGTACGGCTTCGTGGGCGACCGGCGCCCGATCGGTTTTGTCGTAGAACGCAAGATGCTCGGCGTAGTCGATGAATAGCGGCGCGGATGGATCGAACGGCCGCTTGAGCGTGCTGAACGCCGTTCGCTTGTCGAGTGCATTGAGCTTTTCCAGCGCCTGTGGCCGGTCAAGCTCGCGAATTTCGAGCCGATCGCACACTTGAGCGAAGGCGGCCATGCCTGCGTCGGAGCGGATGAGCACGCTCGAATAGCCGTTTTGGCTACCGACGCTGCCGACCGAGATATCGGCCGTGTGGCCGAAGAAGTCGGAGCATTCATCGCAGCCCTTGAGCATGGCGCCGTGGAAATCGCGAATCGGCTCGTCGAGCAGCAATTCACCGGCGTGATCGAAGAGGAAGAGCTTGCCGTGCACGATATCGATCTTGCCGATGCGGCTTAACGGGATGCCGCGTTTCGCTTCGATCTCCCCGAG
>JAICWZ010000202.1 GCA_025966355.1 Thermomicrobiaceae bacterium | reverse complement strand
GCTTCATAGCCGAATGAGCCGGCCATGCCGCAGCAACCGGCGCCGCTCTCCTCCGCGACACAACCGGCCGCGTTGAGGATTGCCATCGATGGCTCCATGCCGATGAGCGCCTTCTGGTGGCAGTGGCCGTGGAAGAGAACGCGCGGACCGGCATCGCCGCGCCAGTTGATGTCAAGCTCGCCCTGCGTAGCCAGCTTCGCCAGAAATTCGTCGAGCATGAAGCTGTTGTGCGCGATGCGTTCGACGTCGGCCGAATCGGGCAGCAGATCGGGGTATTCATCGCGCAGCGTCAGGATGCAACTCGGCTCGGTGCCGATGATCGGTACGCCCTGGCGCGCGTACGGCATGAGCGACGCGACGTTCTTCCTGGCCAGCTTGCGGGCATCCTCGACCAGACCCTTCGAGAGCATCGGACGGCCGCAGCAGGCGCGCCGCTGCACGATCTCGACGCTGTAGCCGGCCGCTTCGAGCAGTCGCACAGCCGCCTGGCCGATCTCCGGATAGTTGAAATTGGTGAAGGTGTCGTGGAAATAGACGAGCAATCCCCGCTTGCCGGACGGTTTGCTCTCGCGTCGCTGCTCGAACCACTGCTCGAACGTCTGCCTGGCGAAGGGCGCGATTTCGCGTTTGGGGTGGACGCCGATCGCCTGTTTGGCGAAGCGCGCCAGCGGTGAACGCAGCGCGACGTTGGCGACGGGGGCGGCCATCGAGCCGAGCCGGTTGAGCGTGTGGATGTGGCCAAAAACGCGCGCGCGCAACGGCACGCCGTGCGCATCGTAATACTGCGCCAGATATTCGGTCTTGATCTTCGCCATATCGACGCTCGACGGGCATTCGGTCTTGCACGCCTTACAGGAGAGGCAGAGATCGAGGACATCATATGTCTTCTTATCAGTGAACTGATCCTGGCTGAGGCCGCGACCGGCGAGCGCGGCACGCAGGGCGTTGGCCCGGCCACGCGTCGTGTCGTGCTCGTCGCGCGTCGCCATATACGAGGGACACATTGTGCCGACGCCGACCTTGCGACAGACTCCGGCGCCGTTGCACATCTCGATCGCCGCGGCGAAGCCGCCATCGCGTTTAAAGCTGAGGTGCGTCTTGATCGGCATCGCGTGGTAGTCGGGTCCATAGCGCAGGTTTTCGGTCATCGACGGGCTGTTGACGATTTTGCCGGGGTTCATCAGACCGGCCGGATCGAAGGCGGCTTTTAGCTCGCGCATGCACTGGTAGAGCTCGGGGCCGAAGATCTTTTCGTTCAGCTCCCCGCGGTTGAGCCCGTCGCCATGCTCACCGCTCATGACACCGCCGAACTTGACGGCCAGATCGGCGGCGTGCTCGGTCAGCGAGCGCATCGTCTTGACGCCCTCGACCGTGCGCATGCTCACCAGCGGCCGGACATGCAGGCAGCCGGCGCTGGCATGGGCGTAGAAGGCGGCCTTCGTGCCGTGATCGGCGATCAATTTCAGCACCTCGCGCACATACTCGGCGATGCTGTCGACCGGCACCGAGACATCCTCGATGCAGGCGATCGGCTTGGCGTCGCCGCGCGTGCTCATGAGGAGGCCCTGGCCCGCCTTGCGCACCGACCAGACGCCCGCCTGCTGCTTCGGATCGAAGAGTTCGATCGGCTCAACATCGCCGGTCATCTTGTGTGTGGTCAGGTGCTTTCGCAGGTGGTCGACCTTGTCGTGCAGTTCGGCGTCGCTTTCGCCGTAGAACTCGACGGTAAGCACGGCCTGCGGATTGCCCTTGATGAAGGCGATCTGCGGCGCGAAGGCCGGTTGCTGGCGTGTCAGGCCGATCAGCATGCCGTCCATCAGCTCGACGGCCGAGGGATGGCATTCGAGAATCGTCGTGACCGTCTCCATCGAGGCGACCAGATCGTCGAACTGCAGGATGACCATGGCGGTCATCTTCGGCACCGGGACGAGGCCGATGGTGTACTCGGTGCCGAAGGCGAGTGAGCCTTCGGAACTGGCGAGCAACTTCGCAACGTTGAAGGTCTCGTCGCGCACCAACTCTTTCAGACTGTAGCCGGTGGCGCGGCGCCACTGACGCGGGAAATCGCGCGCGATGGCTCCGGCGTAGCGTTCGCGCAGACCGAGCAGATCGCGATAGAGCGTGCCCTCGCGGCCTTCGAGCTTCGAGCGCGCCTCGGCTTCGGCCAGTGTCTGTTGATGGAAGCCAATCTCGCTGCCGTCGGAGAGGATCGTGCTGGCCGCGATGACGTGATCCGAGGTCATGCCGTAAAGGATCGAATGCGAGCCGGAGGCGTTGTTGCCGATGACGCCGCCGATCGTGGCGCGGTCGGCGCTGGCCGGGTCCGGCCCGAACATCAGGCCATGTCGTTTCAGGCGGGTGTTGAGCTGCTGCAGGACGATTCCCGGCTGCACGCGCGCCGTTTGGGAGGCGGTATCGACCTCGAGGATCTGGTTCAGGTACTTGGAGGTGTCGATGACGAGCGCCCGGCCGACCGTCTGTCCGGCCAGGCTGCTGCCGCCGCCGCGCGGCAAGATCGGCACGTTATGTTTGGCGGCAAGGTCGATGGCGGCGCGCACATCGTCGACGGTGCGCGGCAGCACGACGCCGATCGGCTCGATCTGATAGTTACTGGCGTCGGTGCTGTAGAGCATGCGACTGTATTCATCGAAGCGCACCTCACCGGCGATACGCCAGCCCAACTCAGCTTCGAGATCTCGGGTTTCCGCTTCAGCTTCGGGTGCGCTCTTCTCGGTGATTGCCACCATCTCCGCCTCCTCATTTCTACCGATCAGACCGCGAGCGAGTCGATTGTGCCCATCCGCATCGCGCTTTCAATGGAAGTCGGGTGGCTCGGGTCCGCGCGACTGAGTGTAGCACGCCATTGGCGGAATCGAATCCGGCAGCGTGCGACACTCGGGTGTTTGTACGGGTCGTGCGTAATGGTGAGCAGGGGGAACGCAGTTTACGGATGCGCGATGAGCGAAAGGGGAGCGTTTGATGCTGCTGGCGGTTTTGATTCCGAAACAATGGTCCCAATTTGTGGTGCCCGATGTCGCCCTCCTCGAAATCTTTCTGCGCGGCACGATCATCTATCTCTTCCTCTTCTTCCTCCTGCGCTTCATCATGAAGCGCGAATCGGCGGGAGTCGGGATCTCGGATGTGCTGGTGATCGTGCTGATCGCGGACGCGGTGCAGAATGGTATGGCCGGTGACTACACCTCGGTTCCCGATGCGTTGATGCTGGCGATCACGATTATCGGCTGGGATTACGCGCTCTCCTTCCTTGCCTTCCACTCCGAGAGATTACGTCCGCTCATCCGCCCCGAGCGTTTGCTGCTGATCCGCGCGGGCAAGGTGCTGCACGAGAGCGCCCGGAAAGAGCTTCTGACGCTGCAAGAGATTCAGGGGCAGCTGCATCAGCAAGGGATTCATCGGATCGAAGATGTCGCCGAAGCCTGGGTCGAGAGCGATGGCGTGATCACGGCCATCCCGAAGAGCCAGGAGAATGGGGGACCAAGCCAGAAGAAGGAGAAGCAAACGAACTGAGTGCGGAATCGCAGACTTGTATGCGCATCTGAGCGGCGCTATCCTCCCCGCAGTGGCAGAGAATGCGTGAACGTGGCCACGTATGCCTGAAATCGGGCAGCGTTGCGGGAGCGTGATATGAGTCCATCGACCGGACTGTTGGTTGGGTTGAGCCTCGCCTTTGCCTGGAGCATGGGCGCGCATTACACCGGTGCGGTCATGGGCATGCCGTACGCCTCGAAATCGATCCGCATGTGGCCCGCGCTGATCCTGCTTTCGATCATGACGATCATCGGAGCGACCTTCGCCAGTCATGGCGTGCAGCAGACGGTTGGGTTGCATATCGTCGACGCCGATCACGTGACGACGCCGATGCTGATCGTCATCGAGATCGGCGCCTTCTTCCTCACCACCGTCTACACCTACGCCAAAGTCCCCACCTCAACCATTCAGATCCTCATCTTCTGCATCGTCGGTACGGCGGTGGCGGGGCATGTTGGGGTGAACTGGACGACGGTCTGGCATCTGGCCATTCTCTGGGTGCTGGCGCCGCCGGTCGCCGTGCTGCTCGGATTCGCCATGACGAAGCTGCTCGATCTGGTTGTTCCGGGCGCGACGGAATCGGTGAGCGAGCAACGCTGGTCGTCGCTCCCGATCCTGCTCGTACTGGTCGGCCTGGGTGCCTCGTTCGTGCTCGGCGCGAATGATGTCTCGAACGCCATCGGAGTCTGGTCGTCGATTAACTTAACGAGCCTGCTGATTGCCGGGCTGCTCGGCGGAATCGCGATGGCGGTTGGGGCGCTCACCTGGGGTCAGCGCATCCTCAACCGCGTGGCGTTCGACATCGTCAAGGTCGATCTCTCGATGGCGAGCGCGGCGCAATTCGTGCAGGCGCTGGTCGTCCTGCTGGCCGTCACCCAGGGACTCTTCACGTCGATGAATCAGGCGCTGGTGGGCGCTATGGCGGGCACCGGTCTGGCCCGTGGCCGCGAAACGGTGCAGAAGGCAACGCTGCTCGGTATCGTCAAAGGCTGGGCGATCAGCCCGATCAGCGGCTTCGCCATCTGCTTTT
>JAICWZ010000506.1 GCA_025966355.1 Thermomicrobiaceae bacterium | reverse complement strand
GCCCCGATCCTGATCTACACCTTGACGTCGGACACCCTGATGCCGGCCGAACTCTACGACGCCGCCTCGACGGTGCTCGCCCAGAAGCTGTCGCAGATCGCCGGCGTCGGCGAAGTCTCCGTCAGCGGCGGATCGCTTCCCGCCGTGCGCGTCGAGCTGATCCCTCCGGCACTCTACAAATACGGCATCGGTCTCGAGGACGTTCGCGCCGCGCTCGGCAGCGCCAATGCACATAGCCCGAAGGGCGGCATCGATGTCGACAGCCGGCGCTATCAGATCTATTCCAACGATCAGGCCAGGACGGCCAAGGACTACAAGTCGCTGATCGTCGCCTATCGCAACGGCGCGCCGGTACGCCTCACCGACGTCGGCAACGTCGTCGATTCCGTGGAGAACGTGCGCACGCTGGGCCTTTCCAACGGCAAGCCCGCGGTGATGATGATCGTGTACCGGCAATCTGGCGCCAACATCATCCAGATGGTTGACCGCGTGAAGAGCCTGATGCCGCAGCTAAGGGCTTCGGTCTCGCCCGCCATCGACATCAACCTCGTGGTCGACCGCTCGAAGACGATCCGGGTGTCGCTGCGGGACGTCGAGATCACGCTCGTCATCGCGGTGGCCCTGGTGATTCTCGTGGTGTTCGCGTTTCTGCGCAATGCGCGAGCGACGCTGGTGCCGGTGGTAGCGGTATCGATATCGCTGGTCGCAACGTTCGCCGTCATGTATCTCCTCGGATACAGCCTCGACATCTTCTCTCTGATGGCGCTTACAGTTGCTACCGGCTTCGTGGTGGACGACGCCATCGTCGTGCTGGAAAACATCACACGCCACATGGATGCGGGCATGTCGCGGCTCGATGCCACGCTGCTCGGCGCCCGCGAGGTCGGCTTTACCGTGCTGTCGATGAGCGTGTCGTTGATCGCGGTCTTTGTCCCGATCCTGCTGATGGGCGGCCTGGTTGGCCGCCTGTTCCGCGAATTCGCCATGACGATCACGATCGCGATCGTGATCTCGCTCGTTGTCTCGCTGACGACGACGCCGATGATGTGCGCGGTGGTGCTGCGTGGAGAACGCGGCCGGCCGCACGGGCGGATCTACCGGGCGAGCGAACGCGTCTTCGAGGCCATGCTGAGCTTCTATCGGCGGACGCTCGCCATCGCGCTGCGCCACCCGCGCCTCGTGATGCTGATCCTGCTCGCGACACTCGCATTGAATTTCCATCTATACGGGGTCGTTCCGAAGGGCTTCGTCCCGCAGCAGGATACCGGGCTGTTGATCGGATCGATCCAGGCCGATCAACACACCTCGTTCCAGCTCATGCGACAGAAGCTCACGCAATTCATCGCCATCGTCAAAGTCGATCCGGCGGTCGATACCGTCGTTGGTTTCACCGGTGGCGGGCCGGGTCCGGGCGGGACCAACACCGGGACGGTGTTCGCATCGCTGAAGCCGCTCGGCGAACGCAAATTGCCGGCCGATCAGGTGATCGAGCGGCTACGAGGTCAACTGACGGCCGTGGCCGGCGCCACCTTGTTCCTGCAGTCGATCGGGGATCTCGGCGCGGGCGGGCGTTCGGCCAACGCAGCCTATCAGTACACGCTGTCGGGCACGACGTTCGATGAGCTCAATAAATGGACGCCAAAGCTCGTCGCCGCGCTCCAGGCCGTGCCGACTCTCGCCGATGTCAGCAGCGATCAGAAGAACAAGGCCCTGCAATCCACTCTGATGATCGACCGTGATGCCGCCTCCCGCCTCGGAATTGCGGTCAGCCAGATCGACAACACGCTCTACGATGCGTTCGGGCAGCGACAGGTCTCGACCATCTATGTCGCACGCAACCAGTATCACGTCGTCATGGAGGTTGCGCCGCCCTACTGGCAGAATCCGGAGACCCTGAAGGAGGTCTATGTCAGCACCTCGGGCCGATCGGCGAGCGGTTCGCAAAAAACCAACGCGGTGGCCGGAACCGTGCTCTCTTCGTCCCGGAAGGCCTCGATCGGTGCCGTCGCAACGGATGCGGTACGAAATCTCTCGACCAACTCGATCGGCGCCACAGGCAGGGGGGCCTCGTCGACTGGAACGGCTATCAGCACCAATTCGGAAACGATGATCCCATTGTCCAGCGTTGCCCGGTTCGCCCAGGGCGAGACGCCGCTGGTGGTCAACCATCAGGATCTATTGGTCG
>JAICWZ010000576.1 GCA_025966355.1 Thermomicrobiaceae bacterium | reverse complement strand
CTCGATCAGATCCGCGACGCCCACCGCCGCGCCGACAGCCGCGAATCGTACGGCAAGATCGTGGTGACGATGTCGTAAGGGCGAGGCGTAGCGCTGATGGTGACGCGGATACCTGGGCAACCTGGGAGGACGGGCGCGCCGTAGGGGTTTGATTGATCAAACCCAGCCGATGTGCGAATGCACGAGGCGTCGTTCATCACCAATTCCCTCTGAAAGAGAGCCACAATGTCCATCCCAACACCTGACAACGCCCCTCGCCGGCCGCGCATCGGCGCCTACCTGCCGGCCTATCATCTGCCGGAGGAGGCGCCGCCGGATGCGCGTGTTCTGAGCGAGTACGCGCGACACGCCGAGGAGCTCGGTTTCGATAGCGTCTGGGTGATCGATCATCTGTTCGTGGCGCCGCCGTCGTATCGGGTTGCCTACCTGGAGCCGATGACCGTGCTGACGATCGCGGCGGTCGCGACGACGCGGGTGCAGGTCGGCACCGGTATTCTGGTGTTGCCATTGCGCGATCCGGTGCTGACGGCGAAGGCGCTGGCGACCGTCGATGCGATCTCGGGCGGACGGTTGATCTTCGGTGCCGGGGTCGGCTGGGATCCGCAAGAGTTCGCCGCCTGTCAGATCGAACGCAAGACGCGCGGGCGGCGCATGGACGAGATGCTCGACATCATGACCGGGCTCTGGTCGAACGAGAGGTTCTCATATACCGGCCGGCACTTCGCGCTCGACAACGTCGCGTTGCTGCCGCATCCGGTGCAACCGCGCCTGCCGCTCTGGCTCGCCGGTGGCTCGGTGCCGGGCGGTACGAGCCAGCACATCACGGCGCAAAAGGGCTATGCCCCGGAACGCTCGCTGCGTCGGGTGGCGCGGTATGGTGATGCCTTGATGAGCGCCTACCGATCGGTGCCCGACGGTGACGCGACCTGGCTCAAGCAGGATCGCACCATCCTCGATCGACTCCTGGTCGAAGAAGGACGCGAGCCGGGTGCGCTGCGGCACACAATTCAGGATCACATGTACATCACCTTAACCGGTTCGGAGGACGAGATTCGCGAACGGGTCGCGCGTTTCACGTTCAAGCCGTTCGAAGAGATCGCGCCCTACTACCTGCTTGGCACCCCGGAGACGATTATTCCGAAACTCCAGGCACGGCTCGATGCCGGGATCGACGAAATCGCCATCAACTTCATCGATCCCGATCCGGCACAGCTCGATCTCTTTATCCAGCATATCCGGCCCCACTTGCGGATGACGTGAGCAGTTCGCCGAGTTGTGTCGAATCTGGCTGGCGCGGTTCGATTACACTATGAGTCCGTCACGGACACGGAATCGAACGATCTCATCTCGAACAGCGAAGGAGCGTCGGCTATGTCTCTCACCCGCGTCCAATTCTTCTCCATATCGCTCGACGGTTTCGGCACCGGCGAAGGCCAGAGCCTTGAAACACCGTTCGGTCATGCCGGTGAACGACTGCACGAGTGGATGTCCAACACCCGGCAGGGCCGTAAAATGTTTGGGCTGCCGAGCGGCGGCTCCGGTGGTGTCGACGACACCTTCGTGCGACTGCACGATACCGGAGTTGGCGCCGAGATCATGGGATCCCGGAAGTTCGGACCTCCAGGCTGGCATGAGGACCAGGAGTGGAAGGGCTGGTGGGGGCCCAATCCCCCGTTCCACACACCGGTTTTCGTCCTGACCCATCACCCGCACGAGCCGATCGAGATGGAGGG
>JAICWZ010000452.1 GCA_025966355.1 Thermomicrobiaceae bacterium | reverse complement strand
TCGCCAAGCTCGCGCGCCAGCGTCGATTTACCGCCGCCCGAGTTGCCGAGGATCTGGATCCGTTGCGGGCGCGCGTGTTCCATGAGCCGATCCTTACGTCGTCAAAAAACGAGGATCGGTACTCTAGCATAAATTCCGATTGGAAGGCAAAAGCCGAACTGGGAGCCTCGTTGATCGAGGCTCCCAGTTTGCTTGAACGAAATCGCGTCCTAATACGCGCGGGCCATGATCACTTCGGTGTCCGAATGCTTGCCGCAGACAATGCAGTCGCCGGTGCCTCCCGGCTGGTCGAATGGGATGCAGCGGATCGTCGCCTTGGTTTCTGTCTTCACCTTCTCTTCGCACGTCTCATCGCCACACCACCAGACGCGCGAGAAACCGGCGTTGGCGGCCACGCGCTCCTTGAGGCGCTCGTAGGTCGAGACGCGCTCAGTGTTCTCATCGAGCATACGCTTAGCCGTTTCGAACATGTTGTCCTGGATCTCTTCCAGCAGTTGCGGGATGCGCGTCGCCAGTTCGTCCAACGGAATCGCCTGCTTCTCGTGCGTGTCGCGACGGACGACCATCGCCTGATTCCCAGCGACATCGCGCGGGCCGATTTCCAGACGGAGCGGCACGCCCTTCATCTCCCACTCGTTGAACTTCCAGCCCGGCGTTTTGTCGTCACGACGATCGACGAAAACGCGCGCCACGTCACGCAGCGACTCACGCACACCGTCGACGGCGCTCTCCACCGTCTCGCGCTCGGCATCCTTTCGCCAGATCGGCACGATGACGGTCTGGATCGGCGCCACACGGGGCGGCAGCTTCAGCCCACGCTCGTCACCATGCACCATGATGATCGCGCCAATCGTGCGGAAGCTGAGCCCCCAGCTCGTGTTGAAGGCGTATTCGCGCTGGCCGGCGGCATTCAGAAATTCGATGCCGAAGACTTTACCGAAATGATCGCCCAGGTTGTGCGACGTCCCCGACTGCAACGCCCATTTCTTGCCGCCCATCATCGCTTCGATGGTGTAGGTGCGGAGCGCTCCGGCGAATTTCTCCGACTCCGACTTTTGCCCCGGAATCACCGGCAGGGCCAGCTCCGTCTCGACGAAATCGCGATAGACCTCGAGCATCAGCTTGGTGCGCTCTTCGGCTTCATCGAGCGAGGAGTGAGCCGTGTGCCCTTCTTGCCAGAGGAATTCCGATGTGCGCAGGAAGGCTCTCGGCCGATTTTCCCAACGGAGCACGCTGCACCACTGGTTGATGAGGATCGGCAGATCGCGGTACGACTGCACCCAGCGCGCGTACATCGGGCAGATGATCGCCTCGGAGGTCGGGCGAATCGCCAGCGGCTCTTCCAGCTCCTTGCTGCCGCCTTGTGTTACCCAGGCGACTTCCGGCGCGAAGCCTTCAATATGCTCCGCTTCGCGTTCGAGCATGCTGCGCGGGATGAGCAACGGGAAATAGGCGTTTTGTACACCGGTCGCCTTGATGCGCCAGTCGAGCTGCGCCTGCATGTTTTCCCAGAGCGCGAAGCCGTACGGCATGACGACGCGCATGCCTCGAATCGGTGCCTCATCGGCCAGCTCGGCTTTACGGACGACCTCGACATACCAGCGGTCGAAATCGTCCTCGAAATCATCGAGTTCTTCGACAAACCTTCGTTCGGCGTTCACGGTCCCTCCTGAACCTGATCGTATCGAAGACACAACAGGTACGCGTCAGTGCCCGGCGGCGCAATCGGCCTGACCCCGGCACTGACCCAGAGGGGCGGGTAATCCACCTCGACCGGTTCCGTCGAACCAGACGTCCATCGTTGCTCCCGTTGGCGTTCAGCCAGATGTCATCCACGTCCGCTGGCAAACGCCATGTAGAATGCAGAAACGCGCCGTGCGCCCGGCTGCGGACGCCGGAACCGCATTATAACAGCCACGCTCGGCCGCTCTAGATGCGCATACGGGGGTAGAAACTTGCAGCAGGTGTGTGTTGACTGGACTCAATAAGCGTCGAATCGCGCTCCTCACAAGTGGTGGTGATGCGCCTGGTTTGAACGCGGTCATTCGCGCCGTGACGAAGACCGCGATCAACGCCTACGGCTGCACCGTGCTCGGTATCAAGGACGGCTACGAGGGCTGTATCACGCATCGATATCAGGAACTCGGCATTGACGACGTGCGGGGCATTTTGCCGCGCGGCGGTACGATTCTCGGAGCCTCGAATCGCTGCAATCCGTTCTGGTACGCCCATCGCGCGGCCGGTGAAACCGAACCGCGCGATCACAGCGCTGATGTCGTCGAGTGGCTGAGCGAACTGGAGATCGACGCACTGATCGTCATCGGGGGCGATGGCAGCATGGCGGTCGCCAAGGAATTACACCAGCTCGGAGTGCCGATCGTCGGCGTACCGAAGACGATTGACAACGACATCAATGGCACGGATGTCACCTTCGGATTCGACACCGCCGTCACCACGGTCATGGATGCGCTCGATAAGCTGCAC
>JAICWZ010000355.1 GCA_025966355.1 Thermomicrobiaceae bacterium | reverse complement strand
GTCGGCCCGTCACCGAGCTTCGCGACGAACTCCGTCTCAGAGATCGCTGGGATATCGCCTACCAGCCCGACGTCGAGCGCGATCATGGCATCGAAGTTGGTGCTATGCGCCATCGCCCGAGCGCCGTGGAGCCCATTCTCCTCCTGAATCGTCGCGCCGAACCAGAGGTCGTAACGCAGGGCGTCGGTATCCAGGTCATCGAGCAGCAGGTCCATCACGGCGAGGAGCATGCGATCGTCCATCGCCTTGCCTGCGATGCGCGTACCGAAGCGGCGGCAGGGCCAATTCCAGATGACCGGTGATCCCACATGTATGCCGCGCGCGTTCACTTCGTGCCGATTCTTGGCGCCAACATCAATGAAGAAATCGGTGAAATCGAGATGCGGTTTGTCGAGCTGCCCCTGCGTCAGCACGTGCCCACTCGCCGTCGCGAAGACGCCCTCCGCCACCACCCCGTGCCGGCCGAGTACCTGGGCCAGCTGGCCGATCATCTGGCGTCGCTCCGGCGACATCCGGCGCGTGCCCTGGGCGTTGTCGAGCAGCAGGAAGCCGTCGTCAGTAATGGCGCGCACGACAAAGCCGATCTCATCCATATGCGCCTGAATCAGCAGCTTCGGACCGCTTCCTCCAACACGACAGAGAATGTTGCCGACCCGATCTTCCTGCCACTCCGCCATGTGCGACTGCCAGCGCTCGCGTAGAAACGCGCGTACCGGCGCTTCGTGCCCGGAAGGGCCGGGCACGGCCGAAAACGCCGCAACGACATCGAAGAGATGATCGGAGCTTGCAGAGCCTGAATTGCCGCCGGCCCGCGAGTTGGATCGATCGTTCATGGAGGTTCGCCCTTTCCCACACCAATCGTCGCCCCGGTCCCCGCCGGCGCGTTGCTCGCCATGATCGCATGGTTTCCGCTGGTTAGCCTCTCCGCGAATGGCGGGCGAAGAACGCGACGATCGCGATGAACGCGGCGAGCGTGGCGACCGGCAGGCGGTTGACGGCGGCCCAGAGGAGAGCGCGGCCGGGCAGGGTTTGGGTGGCTGTGAGCGATGGCATCAGGCCCATCTGCCGCAGGACGCCCATCGAATCGAAGTAGAAGCTATCGCGATAGAACTTGCCGTTACGCATTTCGACCATGCTCATGCCGGGAATGACGATCGGCCGGCCGGTCGCAGGGATGTTCAGGAACGGCCCGAGATGTGTGCCGTGAATCTCCCATTTCTCGGCGACATACTGCTCGTGCGGGATCCGCTCGGAAACCGAGAAATGTAAATCGGGGAAGGCGGTGATGAGTTGTCGGATGAAGCCGCCGACCTCCTGCTTGCCGTGGTACTGCTCTTCAAGTGCGACGTTCGTCCAGATGATTCCCTCATCATAAAAGTCGAGCACCCCGTTCACATCATGGCGGTTCCAGGACGTCAGCACGTCCGTCACCGCGCGCAGATTTGTCTCTTCAACCTTGCCCCAGTCGGTCATCGATCAATCCTTTCCCGCGCGCTCGGCCGGGCGATGCCGCCGGGCCGTTCCGCTGCTCAATCTTTCCTTGACACCCGGCGTCCGCACCCATATAGTGAGCGCATTCTTACGTCCGAATCCTTTGGGCTTCACAATCGAACCGAATCCTGGTACGTGGCCCCAGCGGTCGCGTGACTTTCGTAAGCGGAACTCGCTCGAACGAACCTGAATTCTGTTGACATCCTCGGTGCATGGCTTCCGTGAGGGGACTGCTGCGATGATATCGGGTGCTGGAGCGTTTGGGAATAACCAATTTGATGCCATCGTCATCGGCTCGGGTGCCGCCGGGTTGACCTGCGCCACTCGATTGGCCCAGGCGGGTCAACGGGTGCTGCTGGCTGAAAAGAACGATTGGCTCGGCGGTTACTCGCACGGCTTTACCCAGGATGGCTTCTACTGGGATCACGGCGGCCATATCTTCCTTGCCTATAAGCTCGGTGCCCAGGCGCGCCAGGTCTTCCAGCGGCTCAAGCTTGACCAACGCCTCGAAATGGTGCCGGATAAACACGACTATCGCTGCATCTTCCCCGACGAGTCGCTCGCGATCCCGGCCGATATGACGGAAGCGGCCGATGTGTTCGCCCAGCGCTTTCCTGACGAGCGCGAGGGGATTGCCAGGGTCTTGCTCATCATGGAGAGCATGATCGACCAGGTCGATACCTTCGTGCCCTCTTTCCGTGTCGCCGATCGACCGGGCGAGCGCCATCTCTTCGATCCGGTTATGGAGCAGTTTCAGCGGCCAAAGTTTGGCTCGCTCCTGTCGCGTAACGTGCGTGGGCAGTTCATGCCCGGTTCGAACCTTCTCAAATATCAGACCAGGACATTGACCGACCTGCTCAACGACCATTTGCGCGATCCACGGCTGAAGGGCTATTTCTCTATGCTGTCGGCCGGTATCGGCATCGGCCCGTCGCGCCTGTCGGCCCCGATCGCCGGCGTCTTCTTCATTCATGCCCTGCGCACCATGTGGATGCCGAAGGGCGGCTTCGGCCAGTTGGCGGCCTCGCTCGGCGAACTGTTCGAGGAGAGCGGCGGCACGATCGCCACCGGTGCTGAAGTCTCGCGAATCACGACCGACGAGGGTCGGGTGACCGGCGTCGAGACGGCCGATGGCCGGAGTTTTCGGGCCGATTACGTCGTTTCGGCCTGCGATGCCCGGCGCACCTTCCTCGACATGCTCGATCCGGCGGTCGTGCCGGCCGATCTGCGCGCGCGGCTGCCGAAGATGGATCTCAGTCCCTCGATCTTCCAGGTGCATCTCGGCATCGACATGGATCTGGAGCCGTATCGACAGGACATTAAGCGACTCAACTTCATCTATTCGACCGATAATATCGACCGCGCCATGCAGAACTTCCCCGATGGGTACGTCGAGGAGGCCGCCTTCTTCCTGTACGTGGCGACCTTCCACCAGCCTGAAATGGCACCGCCAGGCCAGCACTCACTCAAGCTCGAAGCCTATACGACGCTCGGCGCCAAAGGAATCGATTGGGAGCGCGATAAAGAGCAGATTAGCCAGGTCTTCATCCGACGTGCCCAGAAGCTGATCCCGGATCTCGGGAAACATATCGTCACCAAAGCGCTGCGTACGCCAAATGACCTGCTGCGCGACACCGG
>JAICWZ010000335.1 GCA_025966355.1 Thermomicrobiaceae bacterium | reverse complement strand
GGCGTGATCCCCTGTCCGCACCGGCCATGCTTGCAGGTAGACCGGCCGTGTCGGAGATGCCGTCGCAGCTGGCGAGGCACCGATGGCGGATGTGGAGCAACCGATGAGCATCATCAGCGGGATCATCAGTACTAGGCGGATGAAGCGTGATCGACCACGATTCCTGCGCATAAGCTCCAGTCCTGTCAATGCTGCTCTATAAGAAGATACGACAGGCACGGCGAATAGGTTCCGCAAGAAATCGGTCGTCACGCTCATCATGTTAGGATTAGCGTACGATGAGAACGCACTGCTCCCACGCGCGAAGTCTTCAGCGGCGTCTCAGGCAAGAGGTCGGCAGGGCGTGATTTCAGTGGTCAAGCATACAGGCGCATGCGTTCGGATCCGCCGTTTGTTGTTCGGCGCGATCATCTTCGCCCTGCTTGGAACACTCGCTCCAGCGCCCGCATCGGCTGAGACTCCCCGCATCTACGCGATCCACGTGACCGGCGTCATCAGTTCGCTCACTTCGAGCAAGGTGATTGAGACGCTGCGTACGGCCGAGCGCAATCACGCGACGGCGATCTTGCTCGTCATCGATTCCCCGGGAGGAACCGAAACGGCGGTGCAAGAGATCACGCGCGCGTTTCTCTCCGCGACCGTGCCGGTTGTCGTCTACGTCAACAGTAACCAGAAAGCCGAAGCGCTGTCCGGCGCGCTGTTCATCACGCTCGCCGGAAACATCGCGGCGGTCGGGCCGGACGCCAAAATCGGAGCCGGCAACCCCGAGAGCCTGCGCGTCAATCCGTCGACCAGCGAACAACAACAGCATCTCAGCCAGACTGTGCAATTCGCCACCAACATCGCCGCGGCGCGCAAACGCAATGTGAGCGCGCTCACCGACGTCATTACGAACAATGACGATTTGACGGCGGACGAAGCGCTCGCCCAGGGTCTGGTCGATAAGATCGCGCCGAACATCGAAGGGCTGCTCACGCAGCTGAACGGTCAACAGGTGCAAACGCTGGCCGGACCGGCAACGATTCAATCGGAAAACGCGCGTATCGTCTGGCAGAAATCGTCCTGGCACGCGCGCATCCTGCAGCAGATCACCGACCCGAATGTCGCGTACATCCTGTTCAGCCTCGGGGCACTCCTGCTGATCATTGAACTCTTCAATCCGGGACGCCTCATCGCCGGGGTGCCGGCCATTATCGCTCTGGCCGCGGCGTTCGTCGCGTTTGGTAATATGCCGGTGTCGTGGTTGGCCGTCGTCCTGATGGTCGTCGCGTTCCTCTTCTTGATTCGAGAACTCTTCATACCCAGATTCACCCCGCTCGGCCCACTCGGCATCGTCCTCTACCTCGTCGGTTCGTACACGCTCTATCGTCCGGTGCGCGAAACCTCGGCCATCGTGCCGGCCGTTCGTGTCACCTGGTGGGTGATCGTGGCGTCAACGATTGTCATCTGTGTGGCGATGGTAATCATGATGCGCCTCAGCGCGCGGGCACGCACCCAGGGTTTGCTGCCCTACACCGCGGCCCTGGTCGGTACCGACGCCGTCGTGAGCAAGGTGCTCCGGCCGCGTGGGCAGGTCAGACTGCACGGTCAGGAATGGCCGGCGATCAGCGACGGTCCTGATGTGGCCGAAGGGGAACGGGTGCGGATCGCGTCGATCAGCGGCAACGTGCTGCACGTCATGCCGTACGAGGAAGATCTCCAGCCGGTCCTCGAATCCAGCCCGCTCCAGATGAGCGATCGCGGCAAATCACCGGGAGCCTAGCCCCGCCGCCTCACGCGCTCCGATAGAGATGTTCGCGCGCGGCGCAGCTATACGACTCCAAGGCGCTCCGCACCGCTGCCACGTAGCGACAAAAGCGGCACGAGCAACCGGTTTCGTGTCCATCGCTCCGTCGATACGCGTCGCCCAATTCGCGGCGCTGCACGCGCGAAATCTCCAACTGAACTCCGCCCTGCATCGTCCGATTCACGAGATTATGCGGGTGTCGCCCGGCGAGCGGCGGTTGCGCCCGGTCAACCTGAAATCCGGCGTGGAGCAGCGAACGTTCCAGCCGGTTGCGCAAGCGCACGTTGTTGCCACCAAGATGCGTCACCGGCGCCATTGGCTGGCGGCAGCCATGCACGGTCAGCGCGACGCTGGCACCGAGCAGCACGCGGGTGAGGACCGGCTCCGAGAAGTGGGTCGAGGTGACGTGCAAACGCCGGTTATTCTGATGAGCCCGCCCGGAGAAACAGTAGAACCGGTGATCAGAACCGGCAATCGCTTCGGCCAGTTCGCCGGTGAGTGGTTCAATCAGGCCGGCATGGGGAGCGATGACGGCGATGTCGCTCCGCTGCGACAGGTCGTATCGAATCGCGACATGCGTTGCCTCGACGAGCATCAACTGAGAGATATCACGGTACGAATCGCGCACGCCGCCTCCACGTCTGACGAACCTCCCCAAACGTCGCGAGTTGTCCGGCAGGTTGTGCGTCAATCATACTTGGTCTGGAATGGATGGAAGGAGCATGCGGAATGGCCGCCACATTTTCATTCGACGTCGTTTCGGATTTCGATCAGCAAGAGCTGCGCAACGCCGTCGATCAGGCGATGCGCGAAATCAGCACGCGGTACGACTTGAAAGACTCGAAGACGGAAATCACCCAGGAAAAAGATCAGCTCGTCATCCTGACGGCAGACGAGTTCACGCTGAGTTCGGTGACGGATATTCTCGACACGAAGGTCATCCGGCGCGGGCTATCGCTGAAGATCCTCGACTATCAGGCGGTTGAGGATGCGAGCGGCAGCCGGGTCCGGCAGGTCGTCAAACTGCGACGCGGCATTCCGGAGACGCTGGCCAAGCAGCTGGTGAAAGAGATCCGCTCCGATTTCAAGAAAGTGACGCCGCAAATCCAGGGCGATGTGATTCGCGTTTCAGCCAAGAACAAAGATGACCTGCAAACCGTTATCCAGTCGCTCAAGGGGAAAGAGCTCGACGTCGCGCTGCAGTTCGTCAATTATCGCTAGCGCCGGGCGCACCCTCGGTATACGGCGAGGCCACCGTCTGGGCAGGGTTGTCGACCGATGCAACTGATCGGTCGCTGGCTGTGGGCCAGACGCGCTGGAACATCACCCACTGCTCGGGGCTTTCGCGAATCTGGCGCTCGAAGATGGTGACGATCTTCTGCATCGCCTCGCCGATGTCGCGACGCGCGTCGTCACTGCGCTCCACATAAAACGGCTCCTCCACCGTCAGGATATAGCCCTTCGAGAGCCGCTTGGTGAAGACGGTCAGGATCGGCGCGCCGCTGTCGCGCGCAATCCG